>JBCCEP010000280.1:0-5764 GCA_039030215.1 Pseudomonadota bacterium | reverse complement strand
CTTTAGGCATGCGTTTGGGGGTGATATCGGTCCATTGCCCGCCACCATCCTGGCTAATGTGAATACGGCCATCATCAGAACCTACCCACAAAGTGTTGGCATCATGTGGGTCTTCTTCAAAACTAAAAATGGTGCTGTACACTTCTACTCCAGTAGCATCGGCGGCTGTTCCGGGTTTTCCTATAAATATGATCTTGTCGCTGACGACCGCCAGCCTGACGACCTGGTTATCGAGGGTGAAGGCGCGACCGTGTTGGTCGATTCGCTCTCTATTCAATATATGGGTGGTTCGAAGCTCGATTTCGTCGATGATCTGATGGGACAATCCTTTCAGATAAGCAATCCCCATGCCGTCGCCAATTGCGGTTGCGGAACCAGTTTTTCCATCTGATCTCAAATTCCAGGTTTCATTACTCATTCCTGTCCGATCCCAGAGGATTGGCCATTCACTGGCAATTTGCGTCAACAAGCCAGAATTTCATTTCGCTTTGTTGCCGGATTTGCAATTGCAATTACCGTTCATTTTGCCCAAGTTCTGTGGGACGTGACAACTGGGTGAGGCCGGATGATGAAAATTGCGACCTGGAACATTAATGGCGTAAAGGCCCGAATTGAAAACCTGCTGGCCTGGCTTGAGCAATCCTCCCCCGACATCGCCTGCCTCCAGGAAATCAAGAGCGTTGACGAGGCGTTTCCGCGCGAGCCGATCGAGGCGCTGGGCTACAATGTCGAGACCCACGGCCAGAAGGGGTTCAATGGGGTCGCACTGGTTTCGAAACGACCCTTTGACGAGGTCAATCGCGGGCTTCCCGGCGATGACGGGGACGAGCAGGCCCGGTTTATCGAAGGTGTTGTCAGCCTGGATGGCAAGGCATTGCGCGTGGTCTCGCTCTATCTACCCAATGGAAACCCGGTCGACAGCGAAAAGTTTCCCTACAAACTAAGCTGGATGGATCGACTCGAGAATTGGGCACGGGAGCGTCTGGAACTTGAAGAAGCCTTTGTTCTGGCTGGTGACTACAACGTGATTCCGATGCCGGAAGACTGCAAGGACCCGGCTGTCTGGGAAGGTGATGCTCTCTATAAACCGGAGAGCCGGAGTGCGTTCCGAAGACTGATCAATCTCGGGCTGACCGAGACCATCCGAAGTGTCAGCGATGCACCGGAATTATATACTTTCTGGGATTATCAGGGGGGTGCCTGGCAGAAAAACAACGGTATTCGCATTGACCATTTACTGCTGTCTCCCGAAGCTGCAAATCTGTTGAACAGTGCCGGAATAGAAAAGCATGTCCGGGCATGGGAAAAACCGTCCGATCATGTTCCGGTCTATGCCAATCTCAACGCATGACAGCCGGTTTTTCCGGACATTTACCTGCATCAATTACAAGGTATTAATTTGACAATTGTCGGGTTTTGACGCTTCATTGACGTATGAAAAGCCTGTTTTCAGCCATGATCCTGATCAGCCTTTCTGTCCCCGCATTTGCCGGTCCGAACGGAAATTGCACCTGTCGTCACGCTGGCGGGGATGTCATTGAAGGGCAAACGGCCTGCATCAAGACCCCAAAAGGCATGATGCTGGCGGTTTGCGACCGTGTTCTGAACAATACGAGCTGGAAAATGCTTGGTCAGCCATGTCCAAGTGCCAGCGTGGTCACACCTGTGCCCAATGACAAACCGGCCGAAATATCGAGCGAATCACTCGAACGGTCGTGATCTGAATTTTCTTTAAATTTGGCGAATGATCAGTTGCTGGCCTGGAGCTGTTTTGCAGCTTCAATGGCTTGGCGCCGCTCTTCTTCGGTTGCAAGCGCGAAGGCTTCTTCCTGAATATTACTGATCCACTCGACATCCTTGGCGGACGCATGGCTCTTTGCCGTCAACAGCATGGTCAGGCCGCGCACTGGATCACGACGCAGATGCTCGCCATCGAATAGGAGTTTGCCCAACATGGCCTCTGCGCCGGCATGGCCTGTGGCGGATGCCAGTTTCAACATGCGTGCTGCCTGGATGACATCTCCAGCGGAGTTTTCACCTTCCAGATACAGCCGTGCAAGTTCATATTGAGCTTCGGGATTATCAAAATAGGTCGCGGCGGTCGTGAACATCACCTGCGCGCGGGAACGGTCCTGGGCGATACCTGCATCGGGTATTCCATTCTTGTGGTAGTGCCCCAGAGCTACCATCGCACTTGAGGTGAACTGCCATTCAGGAGTGCCGGGCCGCGCATCAATGTAACGAACTACGATCTTCTCGAAAAATCGGAAGGCCTCGCCGGGATCCTTCGGCACACCGTCACCGATCTGATACATGCGGCCCAATTTCCACTGGGCGGCCGGATTGCCCTGATCAGCAGCGTATTTCAGCGCACTGACCGCATCTTCTTCCTTGCCACTTTCACGTGCCTTGAAGAAAAACCGGAACAACTTGCTTGAAGTCGGTTTCTTGTTTTCGAAAACCTGTTCGGGATCGAACGCAAGCGCACCCTGCGGTGTTACCGAGATCAACACCGCTCCTAACAACAAATATGCAAGCCTCTTAAATATCAGCATAACAATGGGTTTCTTTTTTTCCGCCGGGATGCGTGGTGGCACCGTCTCGAGCATCGCCAACCGTCTGGGCATATTTCCACAAGGCACCAGACTGGTAGTCGGTCTTCTGGGCCTTCCATTTCTTGGCGCGCTTTTTCATTTCGGCATCGGTAAGCTGAACATCCAGCCTGCCCTTATTGGCATCGATTTCGATAATGTCGCCATTCCGCAGCAAGGCAATCGGACCGCAAACGGCGGCTTCCGGACCAACGTGACCTATACAGAATCCACGCGTTGCACCGGAGAAACGTCCGTCTGTTATCAGGGCGACCTTGTCGCCCATTCCCTGTCCATATAATGCTGCTGTGGTGGCAAGCATTTCACGCATTCCCGGACCACCTTTGGGTCCTTCATAGCGGATGACGAGCACTTCGCCTTCCTCGTATTTTCTTTCCTTTACCGCCTCGAAACACTCTTCTTCGGTATTGAAGCAGCGCGCCGGGCCGGTAAATTTCAGGTTGTCCATACCCGCAACCTTCACAATCGCTCCTTCGGGAGCAAGATTGCCTTTCAAACCAACGACACCGCCGGTTTTGGTAATCGGCTTGTTTGCGGGATAAACTACATCCTGTTTTTCGTTCCATTTTATATGGGACATGTTTTCGGCCAAAGTGCGGCCAGTAACTGTTAAAACTTCTCCATGTAGATAACCATGATCGAAAAGTGTCTTCATTAGCAGCGGAATACCGCCTGCTTCGAACATGTCCTTGGCTACATATCTGCCGCCGGGTTTCAGGTCTGCGATATAGGGTGTTTTCTTGAAAATGCGTGCGACATCAAACAGATCGAACTTGATTCCAATCTCGTGGGCAATTGCCGGCAGATGAAGCGCAGCGTTGGTAGAGCCGCCAGACGCAGCGACTACTGCGGCAGCATTTTCGAGCGCTTGTTTCGTGACAATATCACGTGGGCGGATATTCTTTTCGATCAGCTCCATGACTTTTTCGCCGGATGCATAGCAAAACTTGTCGCGCAGCTCATAGGGAGCTGGCGCGCCACAGCTATAGGGAAGCGCAAGGCCAATCGCCTCGGCGACCGTCGCCATCGTATTGGCGGTAAACTGGGCACCGCAGGATCCGGCAGACGGACAGGCTACCTGCTCGATTTCTGCAAGGTCTTCGTCAGACAAATCACCAACCGAATGCCGTCCGACTGCTTCGAAAACGTCCTGTACCGTGATTTGCTGACCACGGAAATTACCCGGAAGTATCGAACCGCCATAGATAAAGACCGATGGTACATTGAGGCGAACCATCGCCATCATCATTCCCGGCAGGGACTTGTCACAGCCCGCGAGGCCGACAATGGCATCATAGCAATGGCCGCGCATGGTCAGTTCCACCGAATCAGCGATAACCTCTCGCGATACCAATGAAGACTTCATGCCCTGGTGACCCATGGCAATTCCGTCGGTGACGGTGATTGTGCAGAATTCTCGCGGGGTTCCGTGAGCGGCAGCAACGCCTTTTTTGACCACCTGGGCCTGACGCATCAGCGAAATATTGCAGGGCGCGGCTTCGTTCCAGCAGGAAGCAACGCCGACCAGTGGCTGAGCAATCTCTTCGCTCGACAGGCCCATTGCATAAAGATAAGAGCGATGCGGCGCGCGATGCGGCCCTACCGTTACGTGACGGCTCGGCAGATTCGCCTTATCTATCTGCTGTTTATCCGCTTTTGCGTCCATAAACTCTTTCCATCCTGCCTTAACGCCAGAATTCCAGTCATTTTTTACGTTGGGTAATCACCGGAATTCAGCGGGCTTGCGCCCGCATTATGACCGAAAAACGGCCAAGTCAGCCCCAATTACATTACAATGGTTATAGACAATGACTCCCTAACGCGCTGTTGCATTCCTGCAACTTTATCGACGAACTTGGCAGCAAATCCTCTTGCAAGGGGGAAATTACGGTCTTTTGAACGCGAAAAACGGCAATTCTCTCGCAAAATACGCAAAAAACTTAAAGATCGAGCCAATTACTCATGTAATGAGCAGTTGACCGGGATCAATGCCTCCATCCCGAAAATGCGCATCATGGTGCAATCACTACGGAGAATGGAGGCAGCATGTCAGGTACACCGGAGAGAATTGAAGAGGAACTTCCCCACGACACAGCCACTGCGCCGGAAGGCGTTGAGCCTACCGTCGATGAAACTCTAGCTGTTGCAGATGATGAAACCGGGCAAATTGCGGTTCCGGACGCAGGCGAGGAGATCGCTACATTCACCCAGTCGACCTATCCCTACAATGACAGAATGAAACGCCGTACCTATGAAGCACAAAAAGCCAAGCTTCAGGTGGAATTGCTCAAGGTTCAGAAATGGGTGGAGGAAACAGGGCAGAAAATCGTGATCCTGTTTGAAGGCCGGGATGCCGCAGGCAAGGGTGGAACCATAAAGCGATTCACCGAGCATCTTAACCCGCGAACTGCCCGCGTGATTGCCCTACCCAAACCGACCGAGCGAGAATTTACGCAATGGTACTTCCAGCGCTATGTGGAGCACCTGCCTGCAGCCGGAGAAATTGTTCTGCTGGACCGGTCCTGGTATAATCGCGGCGGCGTTGAGCGGGTGATGGGGTTTTGCTCTCCCAATGAATATCTGGAATTCATGCGCGAAACGCCGGAGCTTGAACGGATGTTCACCCGTTCCGGTATCAGGCTGTTCAAATATTGGTTTTCGGTAACTCGTGAAGAACAAAAGCGGCGGTTCAATTCCAGGGAAGTCGACCCACTAAAACAATGGAAGCTGTCCCCGATTGACATGGCCTCGTTGGACAAGTGGGATGATTACACCGAAGCCAAGGAAGCAATGTTCTTCTATACAGATACCGCTGACGCGCCCTGGACCATCATCAAATCGGATGACAAGAAACGGGCGCGCCTGAATTGCATGAAGCATTTTTTGCAGTCCCTGCCCTATCCCAATCCTAACCCGAGAGTCGCACGGCCACCGGATCCGCTGATCGTTGGCCCGGCCGAGCACGTTATTGAAAGGGATGAGCATATATTGGGGAAGTCACTGCATCCGAACTTGCGAAAAAACAGCAATTCAGGAACCGGTTCTTCCCAATCGCTCAACGGCAAATCCATGCAGTGACTGCATCACGCTGAGGCAATTCGGTCGGCCGCCGTTTTCGTGCGGTCGAGTTGCGCCTGATAGTCTGCAAGTTT
>JBCCEP010000279.1:0-5786 GCA_039030215.1 Pseudomonadota bacterium | reverse complement strand
CTCCTTCAGACGCTTATTCAATTCAAGGTACGTGTTCATGTCATTTTCAATCTAACTTGCAGTCGAGTGTCCAATCCCGATCTGACAATTCTTTGACGTCCCGTTTCCCGTGACTTGGACAGGGACCTTTACTTGCCAAACGACAGGATGAGAAGCCGCCACATACGTCAACTTGACCCCCATTTATCGGCTCAGCAAAAGCTCGGGTAACCAAAGTGACAGTTCCGGAATGAATGTCGTTAGTATCAGAGTTGGCAGCCAAGCGAAGGAAATGAACAAGAACGTCGGGCCAATCATTTTGCTGACCGGTGTTTCGGTTATCTGTGCGCCGAGATAAAGCAAAGGAGCCGTTGGCGGTGTGACGTTCGCCATGCCGAGGTTTACGCCGAGGATCGCCGCAAAGTGAATCGGGTCAACACCAACACTCTCAACTATTGGCAATAGAATTGGTGTGGAAAGAAGCAAGCCGGAAATGTCGTCCATCAACATGCCGATCAGGATCATGACCAGATTGACCATCAGCAGAATGACAATCGGATTGTCTGACACCGAATAGACCATCTCTTCGGCCAAGGCCGGAATATCCTCGAAGATCAGAAATCGGCTGACAATCAGCACCATGAAAATCATCGTCATGACGACTCCGATTGTCACACCCGCGCTGGTGAGTGTCTCCATCAAGCTACGCCAAGTCAGGCCCCGATAGACGTAGATCGCTATGGGAATGGCATAGACGACGGCAACACCTGCGGCTTCGGTTGGAGTCATGATGCCACCATAGATGCCGCCAAGAATGATCAACGGCATGATCATGGCGGGCGTGGCCTGGCGTGCCTTCAGTTTAAATTGCGGAATGAAATCTAATGGCTTCTGGGAGACTTTGATGTCTTTGTACTTCCGCAAAGCGATCTGGTTAGTCACGATGAGAAGAAAAATCAGGATGATCCCCGGAATAACGGTCGACAGAAACGCTTTCAGGACCGATTGTTGCGCAACCCAGGCGTAGAGAATGTGAGAGGCACTCGGAGGAATCAGCAGGCCAAGTGGACTGGCACTGACAATCAAAGCAGCCGATAGACCATCGGGATAATTCGCCTTTCGCAGATGTGGCATCATAATGCCACCTATGCAAGTCAGCGTGGCATTTGCGCTACCAGAGATCGAGCCGAACACACCGCTGGCCAGCACGGCAGCTGCTGAAAGTCCACCTTTGATGTGCCCAATGAACATCTCCGCCAATGAAACGAGAGGAGCAGCGATCTTGCCCTTCTCCATAATTGCGCCTGCAATCATGAAGAGCGGAATCGCCAGCAACACCAGCGTGTTCATTTTCCAGTACCCGGCCGGCAAGTACCCGGTAATGTCGTAATTGCCCGTGTAGGCCAGAAACAACAAGACCGCGCCAAAGGCGATGTAGACACTGACCCCCAGGAGCAAAAGGCTACAGATGATGACAATGCTGCCGAAAATAATCATGCTTCATCCTCCGGATGCGGCACGTGATACGAAGCAGGGCCATCGATCAGGTGGAAGGCGAAGTGAATCATATTGAAAATGGTCATGAAGGCGAATCCCACAAGGATTGCCGCCCGTGGAAACACGGACGGAATCCTTAAGGCAGTGGTCTTCTCCCACAGGGGATAGGCCAGTATCTCCGATTGAACGGCCAGATAGCACCAATAGACAATATAGGCGCCGATCGTGATTTCGATCAGGTAGACGATAACACCTCGCCACCAGGCCAAGCGACCGTCTCCAAGCACAACACCCAAAATGTCGGCATTGATATGAGACTTCTGTTCTGCAGCTAATGCCGCGCCAAGGAAGAATGTCCAAAAGCTGATCGCTAGAAGCCATTCTTCGTAGGCAAAGAGATTGCCGGCAAAACCATAGCGGACGATCACCACGATCAGAAACGTGAGGGCCATAAGCAAACCGCCCGCAGCGACAAAGATGCGCATAAATTTGACGCAAGCCAGCAGGGGTCGCTCGGCTATTCTTGGCAGTCGTTCTACAATGTCGCTCATGTGCTCATCCTCGCAATCGGAGCACTTGGAACGGGTCGGCAAAGACGGATTGCCGACCCGGTTGGCAGGTCAGATTTAGTTGGATGTCAGACGCTTCAGAGTGTCTTGGCCAATTGTGTCAGCCATGGTCGGCCAGATATTTTCACGCACCCAGGCAGCCATGGCGGCCTGTTCTTCTTCATCCAATGCCAAGATTTCGTAGCCCTTTTCTTCAAGCTTCTTGCCAAAATCGGCGTCGCTTGCGCGATTGTATGCAAAGAAGTCATCCGAGGCCTTGGTGAAGGCAGCTTGGACTGCAGCTCGCTGGTCTTCGTCCAGCTTGGCCCAGGTTTTTTCCGACGCATAATATGACGTCAATTCAGAGACTGAGTTGTATTGTACATAGTATTTGCCGACGTCAGACTGTGCGAATATCGCATACGTGGCCGACTTGGTGCAGCAGATGGCACCATCAACAATTCCGGACTGCAGGGCAGGAAAGATATCACCCCACGCCATCGTTGTGGCCTGATAGCCCATTCCTTCAACCATGTCCTTGATCACTGGCGAGGACCAAACCCTGATGTTCATATCCTTTGGGCCCAGCTCCGCCCAATTGTCAGGCTTCTTATTGGCGACAATGCCAGTGAAACCTTCAGGATTATTGGCCAACAAGCGCAGACCAAGTCCGTTGAGGCGCTCTTGCAAGATCTGGTTAAACGGACTGTTCATGTTGCGCATGACGTCATTCATTTCGTCGTAATTGTTGACGAGGAACGGCATTGAAAGGAACTCAAGCCTTGGGTCCTTGTGTGAGTAGATGAAGGCGGCTGTGAAATCGATATTGCCGTTGATCGTGTCTTCCATGAGCGCCTCACCCGACCCCAGCTGGTTGGCTGGAAACAGCGATACTTTGAGCCCGACGTCGGCAGCTTCAATGTCAGCCTTTATCTGCTCCATCATCTTCGTTCCTGGGTGATCAATTGGAAATGTACCGGCAAACTTCAAACGCATGTCAGCCGCAGAGGCTATTGTCAGGGCTGATAGCACGAATGCGGCGGCCAGCCCGAAATGTGTAAATGCCTTTCCAAGTTTCCCTAATCTGAACATGATATCCTCCTTCGCTCATATCCTACGGTCACAGGCCGAAAGGTTCTGATCTAAAATTTCCCTACCGCCGTTTCCCTTCAGAGTTTTCCAAACAGCAGCGGTTCCAATGCTTAATGCCGAAAAGTTGCAAATGCAATAATTTATCACAAAAAAATGCGTTTGTAATTTTTTGGAGGTACGAAGGAGGTACGAAAGAGAATGGTTGGGCACAATTATGCGAGGCTCAGATAAATGGTCGCTATCCGCGGATACAATTGGTGCATTGAATAAGGTTCATTCCCGCCGCGCTGGAATGTGGACCCATTTGCAATCTGTCCTGTTCAATATTGCTCGGCGTCGGCGTTGATTGGACGGGCTGGAGCCGTTCTGTTTTAGGTGCGGCGAAGCTTCGGTTGCTTTGACTGCCAATAGGCACCAAAGTCCTCGCGCAAGGCTTCGTAACTTCGGATGCGTGTCTGCGCCTCTGAGCCCCCTTGGCCAACCAAGTGAGAAAGCAGGCACTCCAAAACAGCCATGGCTCCTGCAAAGCAGCTGAAATGATGGAGGGACTGCAAGGAGGTCTTTAGAAACAAGTCGGTCTCGATGTTGGGGGCGATCAGTTCGGAATCTGAAATCAAGATCAGCTTGGCGCCTTTTCGCTTGGCCAAACGAAGTGCGTTGATTGTGTCGGCGCTGTAAGGTGGAAAGGTGATCGCCAGAAGCACATCTTCCTCTCCAATCGAAATCATTTCATCAACCGGGCTGCCCATATGGCGAGGAATCAGTTGTAGGTTTGGAAGTGCCATGCGACCGACATAGTGGAAGTAATAGGCAAGTGCGTAGGTGGCTCGCGTGGCTGTCACATATGCAACATTTGCTTGCATGAGCAGTGTCACCGCTGATTCTGCCTTTTCGGCGGTCAGTAGGCGAAGGGACTGCAGGACAATGTCTATCTCGTTTCGTATGGATTTCGCGTGGGCGCGGCCGAAATTCCCAGCCGTGGACATCCGATCGATCCACCCCTCGCCAGCCGGAGCATCGTAACGTGCGACCAATGACTTGCGGAAAGGTTCACGCAACTCATCGTAACTGTCAAAGCCCAGATGGTTAGCCAACCTGACAAGCGAATTCGCGCTGACGCCTATCTTCGTAGCGCTCACGCGGATCGTATCCATCCCAAAGTCGTTGCCATTGTCCACAATGTACTTGGCGGCAAGTCTCAAACGGGGTGGCAGTCTGTCCATCCCGGAGATCAACTGCCGCCTAATGTCCTGCTTCAAATTCGAGTCCATTTTCGCTCGCAAAAAAGAACAAATGATCTGAAATATTACATTGAGGAAAATTTGTGTGCAAGGTAAAGCCCCGCCCAAATGTACTGTGCGGAGGACGAATTGGCGTATCAAACTGTCATTTACCGAAAGAGCGGTCACTTGGCCGAAATTCGGTTCAACCGTCCGCGGCGACTGAACGCCGTCGTTTCTGACCTCTATTCGGAAGTTCTCGATTCGTTGGCTGATGCGGCAAAGGACACAGAATGCCGTGTTATTGTGTTGACAGGCGAGGGCCGCGCGTTCTGCGTTGGTGCTGACCTCAAGGAACATGCTGCTGGCGTACGATCGGAATTGCAAAAGTTCGAATATCTGCAGCTAGGCAACGATGTTTGCGAGGCAATCCACAAGCACCCAAAACCCATAATTGCCGCCGTCAATGGCTATGCACTTGGCGCAGGTGCGGAAATGTCCTGCTCTGCAGATTTCATACTTATGAAGGAAAGCGCCGAGATCGGCTTCCCAGAAATATCAATTGGCACCCATGTCGGCGGCGGGGTGACCGGAATTTTGCCACGGCTGGTCGGCCTTGCAAAGGCTCGTGAATTGATAATGACCGGCTGTCGGATCAATGGAATCGAGGCTGAAAGAATTGGCCTCGCCAACAGGGTTTTCGCCGATGACGCATTTGCCCAGGGTGTTTCAAATTTTGCGACTGAGATCAGTTCCAAGGCACCTTACTCCATACGTTTTGCCAAAGAAAATCTGAACAATGCACAGCGTGACTACAGGTCGAGCTTGATCTCGGAGCTGAATGCACTGCGGACTTGCATGCTGACGGAAGACTGGCAGGAAGGCATTGATGCCTTTGCTGAAAAACGCGCCCCTGATTTCCGAGGCAAGTGAGGGGAAAGTCCATGAGTGACATACTGAAAGATGTCTTTGAAGCCCGGTCCATTGCGATCATCGGTGCTTCGAATGATCCTGCAAAGCGTGGTTACCACGCTGTTTGCAAATTGGTGTCCGACGGCTACGACGGTGCGATCTATCCGATCAATCCCAATGTGGGCGAGATCAAAGGGCTGAAGGCGTACCCTTCAGTTTTGGCCGTCGCAGGTAACATTGATTTGGCGCTGATCTGCACGCCAGCCAAATCGCTGCCGGCAATCCTGGCGCAGTGCGGGCAAAAAGACATTGTTGGTGCGGTGGTTCTGGCGGCAGGCTTTACGGAAATCGGAGTTGAAGGCGCATCCATGGCTCAGGCCGCCATTGACGCCGCACGCGCACACAATGTGCGAATTTTGGGGCCAAATACCAATGGAATATTCAACCTGCACAACAAAATGAACCTTGTCGGCGTCCAGGAGGTTGAACCCGGTCAAATAGGCATCTGTAGCCAGTCGGGCAACATGATGCTGGGCCT
>JBCCEP010000278.1:0-5798 GCA_039030215.1 Pseudomonadota bacterium | reverse complement strand
GGCCTCGGTAACGTTCTGTCCGGTCTGTATCGCCACCCTGAAGGTGCCCAGATCATCACGCCAGTCGGCCAAGAGCGTTGACGGCAGCGCTATCGTGGCGATTGCAATGGCAATTGCCCGGATTTTCAGTTTCCGCATTCCTTTGTCCTTGCTGGCCGGTCTGACGTTAATCCTAGTGCAGGTGGCACTGATTTGGAATCTGAGAGCATTGGAATATTGGCTGTAAATGGTAATCTAATGGCAGTTATTTCGGGTGAATACACAACTTCACTCAGTTCAGAGACAAATATTCATGAAAAGAGCTTTTCTCATTGTACTTGATTCGGTGGGTATTGGTGGAGCACCGGATGCTGCAGCCTATGGTGATGAAGGTTCGGACACAGTTGGGCATATTGCCCTTGCCTGCCAGAACGGACAGGCAGATGAACGGGACGGAGGGAAAGGCAGTCTCCACATTCCCAATCTGGAGGCGCTGGGAATCGGTCTGGCAGCAAAGGGTGCAACCGGAAAATTGCCTGCCGGTTTTGATCCGTCAATCGAGTTGAAGGGGGTTTGCGCCAATGCGATTGAAACCTCACACGGCAAGGATACGCCTTCCGGCCATTGGGAGATTGCCGGCGTACCGGTGCTGTTTGACTGGGGTTATTTTCCAGACACGGTTCCGACATTCCCGCCGGAATTGACTGACGCCATCATCGAGAGAGGAAATCTGCCCGGCATATTGGGGAACCGCCATGCTTCGGGGACGCAAATTATTGTCGAATTGGGTGACGAACACATCCAGACCGGCGCGCCGATTTGCTATACATCCGCAGATTCCGTCCTTCAGATTGCAGCGCATGAGGTGCATTTCGGGCTCGAACGGCTTTATGAACTTTGCGCAATTGTTCGAAAACTCGTTGATCCGCTAAATATCGGCCGGGTTATTGCAAGGCCGTTTATCGGCGACCGGCCCGAAAATTTCGAGCGCACCGGAAACCGGCGGGACTTTTCCGTAGCGCCTCCCGTACCGACCTTGCTCGATCGTGCCAAGGCAGCCGGACGCCAGGTGATCGCGGTTGGTAAGATATCGGATATTTTTGCTCACAAGGGACCTACTTCAGTTCTCAAAGGACATGGTAACGAGGCAATTTTTGACCAGACTCTGGCGGCGATTGCTGAAGCCGGGGATGGTGATCTGGTTTTTTCCAACTTTGTCGATTTTGACAGCGAATATGGCCATCGCCGCGATGTTGCCGGCTATGCGGCCGCGCTGGAGCGGTTTGACCGGCGTTTACCAGAAATCATGACCGTCATGCATCCCGGTGACTTACTGATCATCACCGCGGATCACGGCAACGACCCGACCTGGCACGGGACGGAGCACACGCGCGAACAAGTGCCTGTTCTCGCATGGTCGCCGGGAATTGACGCCAGATATGCCGGAACCTTGAATACCTTTGCCGACATCGGCGCGACGGTTGGCGCGCATCTTGAAATTGCGCCGGGTCCAGTCGGCAAATCCTTCCTGGATTGCCGCAAGTGACTGCCAACGTTCCCAAGGCAGAACTACATTGCCATATCGAGGGTGCGGCTAGTCCGGCTCTCGCCAAGGCCCAGGCAAGGAAATATGATGTCGATATCTCGGCGATCATTAATGGCGAATCCTATGTCTGGCGGGATTTTACCTCGTTTCTGGAAGTTTATGACACGGTCGCCAATCTGTTCCGAACGCGCGATGATTTTCGCCTGTTGGCAGAAACATATCTTTCATCCCTTGCGGAAGATGGTGCGATCTACAGCGAGTTTTTCATTTCACCCGATCATGCGCGTGAATCAGGCATTGATCCGGCGGAATATATTTCCGGCCTGGCAGACGGAATTGCCGAAGCAAGAGAAAAAACCGGCATTGAGGCACGGATGATCGCGATCGGTTTGCGGCATATGGGGCCGCAAGCAGTGCTGGAAACGGCGAGATGGATTGCCGCCAATCCACATCGGTTAGTCACCGGATTCGGGATGGCCGGCGACGAACGCATGCATGATGTTCCCGATTTTCTGCCTGCCCATGACGCAGCGCGCGAAGCCGGGCTCGGCATTTCGACCCATGCTGGAGAATTGTGCGGACCAACCCGCGTGCGTCAAACGGTTGAACAGCTCAAACCAGACCGGATCGGGCATGGCGTACGTGCGATTGAAGATCAGGGCCTGGTCGAACTGATCGCCGATAGGGAAATCGTGCTGGAAGTCTGCCCTGCCTCCAATGTAGCGCTTGAGATATATCCGGACTTTGTCAGCCATCCACTGCCAAAACTGGTTGAGGCCGGGTGCCTGGTGACGCTCAATTCGGATGATCCGCCATATTTTGGAACCAGCCTTGCAAATGAGTACCGGATCGCTGCAGAAACTTTCGGTTATAGCGATGAGGCGCTGCTTGAATTCACTATCAATGCGATCAAGGCAGCATTCATAGATGGGGAAACCCGGACACGGCTGCTTGAGAAGTGCAGGCTGACGGGTCTAGGGTAAATTCCAATACAGCCGGAGACCCAATCCCATGCCCACGCAATCGACGAGCCATCCAAATGTCACCGTCATCGATCATCCATTGGTTCAGCACAAGCTGACAATCATGCGCGACAAGCAGACTTCGACCGCAAGTTTCCGGCTATTACTGCGCGAGATTTCGTTGCTGCTTTGTTATGAAGTGACCCGCAACCTTGAATTGACAACGGCTGAGATTGAAACGCCGCTGGAGGCCATGCAGGCTCCCGTCCTTGCCGGAAAGAAACTGGTTTTTGCCTCGATTCTGAGGGCCGGTAACGGATTGCTGGAGGGCATGCTGGACCTGGTCCCTTCTGCACGGGTGGCCCATGTCGGCCTCTACCGGGATCACAAGACACTGGAAGCTATCGAATATTACTTCAAGGCGCCAGACGACATGAGCAACCGGCTTGTCATCGTCGTTGACCCGATGCTGGCGACGGCAAATTCGGCAACGGCTGCCATTGAAAAACTGAAAGAGCGCGGCGCAACAAATTTGCGTTTCCTGTGCCTGCTTGCGGCACCGGAGGGCATCGACGCGTTTACGACCGCGCATCCGGACGTACCTGTCTACACGGCTGCAATCGACAGCCATCTGAACGAAAAAGGCTATATCGTTCCAGGACTTGGCGATGCCGGAGACCGCATGTACGGCACCAAATAGCCGGTTAAGAATCCGTTTACCTTTTTATCAGTTTCCTCGAAACCTGGTTGCGGCGTTCAGTGGCCGCAAACAGGTTTGTGTCATGATCTGTATACCAATAAATTTATCGGAGCAGATCGATGTGGCGGTATTTAATCATGGCGGTTTCCCTGATCGGGACAGCGACAACCATGCCTGCCTTGCTGCAGGACAAGGTGGTCGAGGCCAGAACCGAGCCTGTCTATTCTGCTGCCCGTAGCGAACCGACGCCAAAGGCGCGCAAACAGCGGAACCCGCTTGCCAGAAGGGTTGCCGAGGTTGATGCGGACAGGCGTGGTCATTTCATTGCGAGTGCCAGAATGAATGGCAGGCGCATGGATGTTCTGGTCGATACCGGCGCGACTTTGGTTGCGATCAATGAATCCACTGCTCGCAGAATTGGCATTCGGCTGAAGCCTGCCGATTTCAAGTATCGGGTTCGGACCGCGAACGGCATTACCAAGGCCGCCGCTGCGACGATCGACGAGATTCAAATCGGCCGCATCATTGTGCGTGATGTTCGTGCCTCGGTATCCAAGGACAGTTCGCTATCCACGGTCCTGCTCGGCATGAGCTTTCTCAACAAGCTGAAGAAGTTTGAAATCAATTCCGGCACGCTCGTGCTGATGCAGTGAATTGGTCTGAACGTCGGATCAATCAATGATCTCCAGGATCGGCTTAGGCGTTTCTACTCCTGTCCCGATGGCATCTAAAATCCGTTTTTTTGCCTTCTCCGCGCTGGTTTCGTCTCTGGCATGAATGACACAGATCGGGCTTGATCCATCCCAGTCGCGGCCTGCGATATCGGTCAGTCCGACAGCATGGTCGATCGGGTCCTGCGGTCTGGTTCTGCCGCCGCCAAGCTCGATCACCGCTAGTCCCACATGGCGGGTATCCAGAGCAAGGTTTTCCTTCGCAGTTTCAATATGTTGCGGTTCAGCGAATAATTCGATCTGCAGGGGTGCTGGTTCCAGATGTTTATCCGGCCGCTCAAGAATATCCGCAGGCCCACCCAGCGCCACAACCATGCGGGCAAATCTCTCAGCGGCTTGCCCGGAAGAAAAAGCCTGCTGCATTGCCGAATATCCTGTTTTGGTATCCTCTGAAATTCCAGCGGAAACCAGCATGTGCGCGCCCAAATGGCAGGTGATTTCCATCAGCCTGTCATCAACATGGCGTCCGGTGAGAAAATCGATCGCATTTCTCATCTCCACGGCATTTCCGGCAGCGGAAGCAAGCGGGTGATCCATGTCCGTCATCAATGCGGTTGTATTCAACCCTGCGCCCTTGGCCGTTTCGACCAGGCTGGTTGCCAGTTCCCTTGCATCCTCGACCGATGTCATGAAGGCGCCCGAACCAACCTTCACATCCAACACCAACCCCTTGAGTCCGGCAGCAAGTTTCTTGGACAGGATTGACGCGGTAATAAGCGGGACGCTTTCCACCGTGGCGGTGACATCGCGGACCGAATAGATGCGTTTGTCAGCGGGCGCCAGGCTGCCGGTCTGGCCGATAATCGCGCAACCTGCCTCTGCGACCGTACTGCGAAACAATGCATCATCGGGCGTCGTATTGTAGCCCGGAATTGAATCGAACTTGTCCAGCGTACCGCCGGTGTGACCCAGGCCGCGGCCCGATATCATCGGAACAAACGCGCCACAGGCTGCAACGGCAGGTGCCAGCATCAAGGAGACATTGTCGCCAACGCCACCGGTAGAGTGCTTGTCCACGATTGCATCGCCATGTTCCGACCAATCCAGAACATTGCCGGAATCGCGCATTGCCAGGGTCAAGCTGACTGCCTCGTCGCGCGCCATGCCGTTCAGAAACACCGCCATGGTGAATGCTGCAATCTGGCCTTCGGAAACCGATCCGTCGGTCACGCCTGCAACAAACTCTGCGATTTCGTCCGGAGACAATTCGAGCCGGTCGCGTTTCTTTGCAATGATTTCCTGGGGCAGCATCTAGTTCGTCCCGTCAAACGCCGTAGGGGGTCCAGATCGTTTTCACCCGGACCGCATGAAACAGGAATTCCGGCCCCTGACCCTGAAGCGGATCAAACCAATTCCGCGCCTTGCCGTTATTGACCCAGGTTGCTTTCAGATTGCCTGCCGATTCACGTTCGACCAATTCGCTCCCCATCTTTGGTCCAAAATACCAATGGCAGGCAACATCATCGTGTTGGGCAAGGGTTTTCGCCAGTTCATCCCGATCACCGCTGATCAGATTGACTGTCCCACCGGGGACATCGGAGGTATCGAGCAATTGATAGAAATCGCCTGCGGGCAATGGGTTTGCGGGTGAAGGTGTGGCCACCACCCGGTTACCCATGGCGATTGCCGGCAACACCAGAGAGATCAGCGCAAGCAATGGCGCTTCGTCCGGGCAGGATATCGCCATGACATCCCAGGGTTCGTTGAGCGCAAGCGACAGCATATTGGCCATTGGTGCGCGTGCGGCACCATCATATTTGTCGGCCCAGGCCGCATAATGGATGATTCTGGCAATTGCGGTTTCAACTTCCCGCTTCGCTGCATCGGATCTGGTGCCGGAAACCGTGACCAGCGTATCAACAAAATCGCCTTTGCGGGCG
>JBCCEP010000277.1:0-5818 GCA_039030215.1 Pseudomonadota bacterium | reverse complement strand
CCGATTGGTTCATGGAATATAGAAACGCAGCTACTGGTGGCAACACCCTTAAGCGCTTGTCGCAAGATTTCTTGTTTCATAGATGGGGTTGAACTTGCCGTAAAATGGCTGTTCATCAGTAAACAGGATGATTGCCGAAGATCAATGCGATGTCATTGCTTTTTCGTCAATTCCGACATTGCATTTTGGTCTGCCACCAGGTGCAGGAATTCTGGAAAGCAATCCAACATGGAAAGGGTTCAGAAGACAGGACCGTGTTTAGATTGCTGCATCCATACTGGCCTTACCGCTGCGACCCAATATAGGCGACCAAATCCCGAATCTGGTTCCAGGTCAGGCTCAAACTAGGCATTGGCGGATGCGGGTCAGCCAAAAACGCAGCCAACGCATCTGTATTATCATCATATTTTGCCGCAATTGAACGGAAGGTTGGAACATCCGCTGACGCTGTAGTTTGGTTGTCTGAAACAAGATGACAGGTTGCGCACCATTTCTGCGCGACCGCCTGGCCCAATTCTGCATCACCAGCCGACCAAGCAAGATTTGAATTTGCCGTCAGCAAGACCAATGCGAACAGGTGCATGAAAAAATGTTTGACCATGGCCTGACCTTAACAAAACCTGTTTCCCTTGCAAGCTACCTGATTGTCGCAATTGGACCTTGTCGGTGGTTATCAATTTGGTGACTACGCGTATAGAATTGCTTTCCCATTTTCTCAGGATAATCAAAGATGAGCCTTTACCGACAACTTGAGCAACGCGAAAAAGACCAGAACCCGATTCGGGCAGGTGTTATCGGCGCGGGTAAATTTGGAACCATGTTTCTGGCGCAAGCACTGCGACTACCGGGCATCCATGTGATGGGAATTGCAGATCTCGATGTTGAACAAGCCAGGTCCAACCTGAAACTGGCGGATTGGCCGGAGGAACAGTATTCGGCAGTTTCCCTGGAAGCGGCTCATCAAAGCGGGGCGACATTCATCTGTGACGATGCTTCCACCCTGATCAATTCGCCCCTGATTGACATCATCGTTGAATGTACCGGCAACCCGATTGTTGCGGTCACCCATCTGACCCGCGCATTTGCAGCAGGCAAGCATGCCGTCAGCGCCACGGTTGAAGCAGATGCCTTATGTGGCGCTGCGCTGGCGAAGGCAGCAAGAGACGCCGGCGTCATATATTCGATGGCGTTCGGCGATCAACCGGCGCTTACCTGTGAACTGGTCGACTGGGCCCGCACCTGCGGATTTGAAGTAACTGCAGCCGGGCGCGGGCATAAATGGCGGCCAGAATACCGGTTTTCCACGCCTGATACCGTATGGGACCATTGGGGTCTGACGGTCGAACAGGCAGAAAGGGGCCGGCTGAACCCGAAAATGTTCAACTCGTTTCTTGATGGTACCAAGCCGGCGATCGAATCTTCGGCGATTGCAAATGCATGTGGCTTATCGGTGCCCAGCAATGGATTGATTTATCCATCGGGATCCATCGACGATATCCCAAATCTGATGCGCCCAAAGGCAGCCGGTGGTGTGCTTGAACATACCGGCATGGTGGAAGTCATCAACTGTCTGGACGAAACAGGAGAGCCGATCAACTATGACATTCGTATGGGGGTCTTT
The DNA here is from genome assembly GCA_039030215.1 of Pseudomonadota bacterium. Lineage (GTDB taxonomy): Bacteria > Pseudomonadota > Alphaproteobacteria > Rhizobiales > Rhizobiaceae > BOKV01. The sequence goes on along the minus strand of JBCCEP010000277.1, from coordinate 4,197 downwards.
GTTTGCGTGCATGCCGTTACCGAATACCAAAAGCACTGCCTTGAAGAATACAAGGTGAAAACGGACGATAGCGGACGCTATATGTGCGCCTATAAACGCTGGCATCTCATAGGACTGGAGTTGGGGATGTCGGTCGCCAGTGTCGCCCTTCGTGGTGAAGCGACCGGGGTAGCTGACGGATTTCTTGGGGACGTCGTCTCTGTGGCCAAGCGCGATCTTGCGGCAGGCGAAATACTCGATGGAGAAGGCGGCTATAGCGTTGCCGGCCAATTGCGCCCGTCGAGCATATCGGTTCCGATGGGCGCCCTCCCCCTTGGCCTTTCCGGTGGCATCAAGCTGACAAGACCGGTCAAGGCCGATCAGATTCTGACCTATGATGATGTTGAATTGGATGATGGTCTGGACGCAGTACAGATGCGCCATATCGCTGAGAACATTCTGGCTGGGGCTTGAATGCTATACGCGGTCAGCTAGGCCTGCTCGCGATAACACGGCTGTCATGGCGCAATGTGATATGGGCATTCGGATACTGGATGCATGCCGCCGTATAGGCAGCCTTGCCAACAGCGGCAGATTCAACCGCTGCAACAATATGAACGGTTTTCCCGGTGACAGGGTGTATTTCTTCGATCAAGTACATCTCGCGCCTTTTTACGCGAAATAGATCGTAGCGGTTCTGTCTACTTGAAGATCGATGCCAAATTTTTGTCATTTGGCGCCAAGTCGGGGCAATAATCCGGCCCAAGTCTCGAAAATATTACCGGTTGGCGAAGGGGCGTCATCGCCAACCGGTCAACCGAGCCCGAAAATTGGGGAGGTTATCGGGCTACCTTCCTGATGTGGGCGGGTTCATCAAAAATTTCAACAAATGGCGGTTGCGACATTTCGTCGATGATCAGTGATCTTGCCAGTTTAGATTTCCACCGGCGTTTTTCCTGATCAGGCCAATTGCCATCCGACAAAAAAACCGCCGCGGAAATCCACGGCGGCCTTTTTTTGCGGTGTCTCAAGCGCTTAGTAGAGCAGACGCATTGCCGAGATCTGAGCAGCAATATTCTCCATCGCCGCTTCAAGATCATTTGAGCCGACGTCGAAATAATAATCACCATTGGAGGCAATTTCCACGCCATCTAATATGCCAGAACCTGAACAAGCATCCAGCATTGCCTTGACCGATGACCCATCGGAGACATCAAAGGCAATGGCAAAGATGGTAACACCATCAGCCTTCATGTTCTCGCAGGTTTGAAGCGTATGCGCATTCATCTGCTTTTCCTGGGTATCCAGGCTGGTTCCTTTGTAAAGGTCAGGCAAGTCGGCATTTTCAAGACCCTCCTCACGACGGCCCTGTTTGTCATAACCCCAGGCACCAAATCGTGACTCGTTCGGCGTTGAAGAGGTACCGTAGGTGTTATTACCGTCCGTCAGAACGATCGCAATCTTACGATTATCAACGTCTGATTCCTCGCGGCCTTCTGTATAGGGTTGGCGGGAGGAAAGCATGCGCCAGCCCCAGGACATGCCCTGCTGGATATTGGTCATGCCGCTGGCACCCATGGCGGTTATCGCGTTCTTGATTTCGTTCGGATCGGTGGTCAGTTCCTGTATCGGTGCAGTGGTGCAACGATAGTTAGGTCCATAGGTATTGGACTGACCAATGCTCTTTTGAACGGTATCATCGTCAATTGCTGCGGCCTGATAGCGCCAAACCCAATCCTGACGCAAGTTCTGCTTGTCGTCGCGCACGCCATTATTGTAGGGCGAATTGAAGGTTGTGTCGTAGTAGATTTGCTCCAGCTGCGACGGGTTTGATGCTTTCGGTCTCCACCAATCATAGAGATAATCATTGGAATAGTTATACCAATCACCGGAATGATAGGTGTTTCCAGAACTGTTCTCGTAGGCATATCTGCGATATGGCTCTGACGGTGCAAACAATGGCACGAAGAGCGCATCGAGGCCATCTCCGCTATCAAAACCGTCTTTGACTGCGTCAAAATCGGTTGAATTGATCATCTGATGGGTATCCTGGGTATTGTGCGGCCAGGGGCGCATTTCGACGCAACCTTCCCAGCCAACATCGAGCATGTCGAAAATGTCGAATCGGGTGCGCCACTCCCAATCTCCGTTGATTTGCTCGCGATAAACATAGTGGCCATCACCCTTGTCCTGCTTTTCCCAGTCCTGACTGTTGGATGGGCGAACATAGGTATCCCAATCGAGATTCTCATTATGGATCGGCGCCCAGCCCTTGTAATCGAGCCAATTGGAATTGGCATTGCCGGTGCCGATATTGACCGAAGCAGCAAAAGGCACCAGGGCGAATTTTACAGGATCTTCCTTGTTACTGGCACCAGCGCCATTGAAGATGGCGTCGACCATATCCTTGGATGTGTTTCTGGCATCGACGATCTTATTACTGCTGCCCATTGAGCCGGAATTGTCCATGACGAAAACAATCTCAACCGTGATGTTGCCCATAGCAACACCTGAAGTGAGGTTGTTCTGCCAGGTCTCATGGCCCATTACACGCGCCAGATAGGTGTCATAGGTGAGCGTCGCATCAAGCTTGATTGATTTTTCGATTATGGGCTCACCTTGTTCATTGACCGCTGGCTTTTCGGCAATGTCAAAGAAGAACTCGATCTTATCCATGTCGAGATAATCAGGCAGGTTCGCCTCGAAATAGTCCTGAGCATATTCCTTTAGAGGATCGCCGGTCAGACCGGTAGCAAATTCCTTGGATGCAGCGAGTGCTGCGGCGTCCAGGCTCTCTTGAACCTCACCGCGATCACGCATGACATTTGAGTAATCAAGCGCAAGTGCCGCCATTCCTATAAGCGGAAAAGCCATCACGCCCATCAATATACCGTAAGAACCCTGCTGATTGTGCAGGAATGAACCGGTAGTCTTCAGAAATCTCATTATCTTTTTCATGGCAGCCTCGATTAAGTTCAGGCACCACCCCCGCTGATCGAGATAAATGCCTGAACTTCGTTGAATTGCCGCTAAAGAAATTAGTCGATTTAAAAACGGGAACTTCAATCAAAATTAACCAAGGCGGGTCCTGAAGCGCGTTCTGTATCGTAAAGCTACAAAACCTGCCGATCGGGGCCTTTCCGTTAATCGATAAGTTACCTTGATTGGAACCCATCAAATTATCGGGCAACAAATCAGGCGCATTGCAGGCTGACGAAATATCAATGAAAATCCGGTAAGCAAGGAGAATTCAGGCGTCATTTGGAAAATAGAAGACGATCCCAACTAGCGCATTCTTGATGTCTCAATCCTCAGCGCCGATTCATGTACTTACAATTCTCTATAGATAAAATGCCAAAAATCGTAAAATAAAAATCTCCTGCTTATGCTATTATTATATAGATATAATTTTATTCAATATAAGTCTTTCCTTTCTGGATTTATATACGATAATACACCAATTTCAGGAAATATTTTTGTTAACCAATCTTGTTAAGACGATCAATATATTTATCCAATATTTTTCTAATCTGCACAACAAGGGATAGCTTGTTCGCAACAATCGATCCCAACAAAATGCAAGGAGCAAAAACATGAAACTCGTATCTCGCTTTCTCAAGAATGAATCAGGTGCAACCGCTATCGAATATGGTTTGATCGCAGCCCTGATCTCAGTAGCAATTATCGGTGGAGCAACTGCAGTTGGCGGTGGCGTAAACAACACCTTCACCAACGTTTCCGGCAAGCTGTAAGCCGAAACAGAGATTCGCCAACAAGAGGCCGCCGGCAAAACGCCGGCGGCCTTTTTCTTTACGCTCAATCCAGAACCGCATCGCCATGCATGTTTAGCAATATTTTAATCATAAAATTGCAATAACGAAGCATGACCGATACGGCTGCCCAACATCGAAAAAGCGGCGTCCAGGACGCCAATATTGCAGTAATTGCCGGATTACTGGCAATCCTCGCCGTGCTGTCCATCATCCCAAGCTATCTACCGAGGCTGACAGAGCTTGCGATTGAAATGACAAGGCCCGGCATCGGGCCGACGCTCGCCAATTCGGACTTCGTCAACTACTGGTTTGCAGGCAAATTGGCATGGCGTGGCGAGGTGCTGCTGCTTTTTGATCCCCAAGGCTATTTTCAGCTGCTGCAATTGAGGTTCGGTGAAGACTATGCACCGCATATCTGGTCGTATCCGCCGCATGCGCTATTCAT
>JBCCEP010000276.1:0-5820 GCA_039030215.1 Pseudomonadota bacterium | reverse complement strand
TTATTGCTGGCGATCAAGAAATGACCAAGATGGTGGCGATGTAGGGTTTCTTCTTCTGGTCGCGCTTCAGCTGACCTGGCTGCTTAGCGGTACGGTCGGCATCATGTTCAACCATGATATCCTGGATGCGTTGTTCACTTCGGTCACAGCCATCAGTCTTTACTTCTGTTACAGCGATAGTGACACGACATCAGACAGCGTGGTTTGATACTTGGATCGCTCGCAAATGTCTGAATATGGAAAATATTTTTGTCCTGCTGAGCCAGCGCCTGGCCACACGTCAGGCTTGTTCCAATGAACCCAGTCTTTGCCCATGGTATTTCTTGTCGCGGATTGGCTGCCACCAGGACTTGTTTTCCAGATACCAGTTGATGGTTTTTTCAAGACCGCTCTCAAAAGTCTCTTTCGGCCTCCAACCCAGTTCGTCGGAAATCTTGCTGGCGTCTATGGCATATCGCAAATCATGCCCCGGCCGATCTGCCACAAAGGTGATAAGGTCCCGATAGGATTTGTTTCCCGTGCGGGGCTTCAATCTGTCCAGGATGCCACAAATACTCTCGACAACCTGAAGGTTTGAATATTCTGCGTCACCGCCAACATTGTAGCTTTGCCCTGTTCGTCCCCGCAAAGCAATTTCAACCAACGCTCTGGCATGATCATCGACATACAGCCAGTCCCTGACATTTGCGCCGGTGCCGTAGACAGGCAATTCCTTTTCATGCACGGCATTCAGAATAACCAGCGGGATGAGTTTCTCTGGAAAATGATAGGGGCCGTAATTGTTAGAGCAATTGGAAAGGACGACCGGCAGGCTATAGGTATGGTGCCATGCCATTACCAAATGATCGGATGCAGCCTTTGATGCCGAATAGGGTGACGATGGCGCATAGGCAGTTTCTTCGGTGAATTTTCCACCTTCAAGCGGCAACTGACCAAAGACTTCATCCGTCGAAATGTGATGAAATCTGAACTGCTCTTTTCTGGTGTCAGGTAATTGCTCAAAATATTCGCGACAGGCCTCAAGCAGGCTGTACGTTCCGACAATATTTGTATTGATAAACTCGCCAGGACCATCAATGGATCGATCTACATGGCTTTCTGCTGCAAGGTTCATCACGACATCAGGTTGGTGCTCCTGAAGGATTTTCGCCATTGCCGGTCGATTGCCGATATCCTCGCGAATGAAAGTGAAATTCGCATTTTTTGCCACGGGCTCAAGCGATGAGGTGGATCCGGCATAGGTCAATTTGTCCACAACAACAACCGAATGGTTGTCATCGCTTGAAATCAATCTGCTGACTGCCGACCCAATAAAGCCCGCACCGCCAGTTACAAGAATGCAGCTCAAACCAGCTGTCCCTTCGTCTCAAACCGGAAACCGGTGTCCTGATCACGTAATCGCGGAGCAGCGGCATCCTTTTTCGACATTGACAATTCAGACTCTTCAAATTGCCAATCAATTGCCAAATCCGGATCATCATATCGGATGACCCGGTCATGCTCTTTCGAATATGGAGCAGAAACCTTGTAAATCACTTCTGTATCAGGTTCCAGAGTAACAAACCCGTGGGCAAACCCTTTTGGTACCAGAATCTGGTTCCATTTCTCTTTGGATACTACAAGGCAAACATGTTGGCCGAAGCTCGGTGAACCGTTTCTTATGTCGACGACTACATCGAGAATACTACCATGTATGACCCTGACGAGCTTGTCCTGATCAAAGGGCGGGATTTGGAAGTGCAGACCTCTGAGAACTCCTTTTTCAGTCGATACTGAATGGTTGTCCTGCACCCATTTAATATCAACACCTAAATCGTGCAGGGTATTCTCATTGTAAACTTCAGAAAAAAATCCCCGACTATCCCTGTGAATGTCCGGGATGATCTCGCGAATTTCTGGAATATTGAGTGAATGATTTTTCATCGTAAAAATTTTCCGCTAACAAAATTCAAAATATCTCTGCGATATGTCGCAAATAGTTTCCGTAATCTGTGTCACCATAATCTGCTGCCAAGGCTAATAGCTGTTCGGTCGAAATATATCCCAACTGCAATGCGGCTTCCTCGGGGCAAGCGATCAATACTCCTTGTCTATGTTGCAATGCTCTCACATATGCGGCTGCTTCGTGCAGGCTGTCATGGGTTCCCGTATCTAGCCACGCATAGCCGCGACCGAGCAATTCCACGTTTAATTCACCTGCTTCAAGATAAGCCTGGTTGACTGACGTTATTTCCAGTTCACCGCGCGCTGACGGGCGCACTTCCTTTGCAATATCGACAATCTTGTTGTCGTAAAAGTAGAGGCCGGTGACCGCGTAGTCAGACTTGGGGTTTTCCGGTTTCTCCTCAATCGAAAGCGCCCGCCCGGTTTCCTGGTCGATTTCGACAATGCCATATCTGTTTGGATCTGAAACACGATAGCCGAATATGGTTGCACCTTCTTTCCGCTTCGCGGTTTTCTGGGTGCGTTCGGCTAATTGGGCCCCGTGGAAAATATTATCTCCTAAAATCAGGCAGGCTGCGGAACCATTCAGGAAATCAGCGCCAATAATGAATGCCTGGGCAAGTCCTTCCGGTTTCGGCTGAGCAGCATATTGTATGTTCAGACCGAGCTTGTGCCCGTTGCCCAATAGCCGTTCGAACGCGGGAAGATCATGTGGTGTAGAAATAATCAGGATGTCACGAATGCCGGACAACATTAAGGTAGTCAGAGGATAATAAATCATCGGTTTGTCGTAAACCGGCAGCATTTGTTTTGAGGCGGACAATGTCGCCGGAAACAATCGGGTACCGCTTCCGCCGGCTAGGATGATGCCTTTCATCGAACACATAATACTACTGCCCCAAAACTCAGATTATGTCACTGCGATCATTATCTTGATTCAACCACCTTAAACATCACTAAATCTCGTGATGCAAGAATTAAAACCTTGTTACAATTTATAATAGTGGAAAGGGCAATATTATTGACGAACTCTGACAAACAATTTGTTTTGCTTGATTGATACAGATGAAGGGCCGGAAAGTTAAATGAGCGCTGGTTACCTTGATCAATTCTGATATCAAGGCTGGCGACGACCAAAGAATTTGGAGCAGAAAATGCAGCTGCTGGTTATCGGCAAAAACGGTCAACTGGCCCGGGCACTGGCTGTCAGATCGTCAACTCACCCAAGTCTGCGATGTAAATTCATTGGTCGACCGGAAGTCGATTTGGCCGATCGAAACTTGTCAGACTCAATTGTAAGACAAGGTCCAGCAGATCTAATTGTAAACGCCGCCGCCTACACCCAGGTCGACAGGGCTGAAGAAGAGCGTGATGAAGCATTTGCCTTGAACGCTGAAGCGCCTGGGCAAATAGCCGCCGCTGCCGCATCCATCAATGCGAGGCTCATTCATGTTTCCACCGATTATGTCTATGACGGCACCAAGACTTCCGCTTATGCCGAGGAAGACCCGCCAAACCCGCAAAGCGCATATGGAAGATCCAAGCTCGCTGGAGAATTGGCAATCCGCGATACCGGGGCCCGGCACATGATCTTGCGTACGGCTTGGGTCTATAGCCCGCATGGCGCCAATTTCGTTCGGACCATGCTCAGACTTGCAGAAAGCCAAAACCAATTGCGTGTCGTTGATGATCAGATTGGCAGCCCGACCAGCGCCTATGATCTCGCTGATGCAATATTTGCAGTTGCCGAGAATTGGCAAGGCGATTCTGAATATCAGAACATATATCACTGTGCCGGATCGGGCCAAACAAGCTGGTGTGGACTGGCGAGACATATCTTTGCCGTCAGCAGGAAACTTGGTGGTCCATTTGCCGAGGTAGAGGCCATAATGGGCTCACAATGGCCGACAGCTGCCAAACGTCCAGACAATTCCGTCCTCAACAGCAGCCGTTTTACTGACAGGTTTGGATATCGTAATCCGGAGTGGCAGGATTCTGTTACTCAGACCGTAACGGAAATTTTGAGCCGACCAGACACTGAACTATAGTCTATTTCGCGGATATCATTCGACCAGCGCTTGGGTTTGCCGGGCGATTTGAATACAATGAAACTACTACAATTCAATCTCATTGGTGGAGGAGAAAATGCCCGTATATCGCCTGGATGGCGTGGCCCCCGAATTACCGCAGACTGGCGATTATTGGATCGCGCCAAATGCCAATATCATAGGCAAAGTCTCGCTTGGCAGTGAAGTTGGAATTTGGTTCGGAACCGTGATCAGGGGAGATAATGAGCCGATTGAAATTGGCGAGCGAACCAATGTTCAGGACAACTGCATGATTCACACTGATCCGGGATTTCCGGTGGTGATAGGCAAAGGTTGTACAATTGGTCACCACGCGATTGTCCATGGCGCAACGATTGGAGAAAACACCTTGATCGGTATGGGTGCCACCTTGCTGAATGGGGCAACGATCGGGAAGAACAGTATCGTTGGCGCAAACGCTCTGGTCACCGAAAGAAAGACTTTTCCAGACAACTCGCTAATCGTTGGCTCGCCGGCGCGGGTTGTCAAAACATTGTCGGATGCTGCAGCCGAGGCGATTAGAAAGTCCGCACAAAGTTACATCGATAACTACAAACGCTATAGCGAAGGCCTGAAGGAAATAACCGGCGCTTGAACCAGGTCGATTTTCGTCAATTGAACATCTGCGTCAACTGATCCGATTGCGTTCAATTTCCAGATGCTCAAACGCATTTCCGTTTCCGTTACCCATTTCACCGGTAACTGGTTCACGCCATCGATAGCCCACAATTCCCCCTTCAGTCGCGCCGGAGATGACATTGTCGGAGATTACTGTGCTGCCTGAACCTTCTACAACCGAAACGTAGATCCCGGTTTTTGTATTTCTAATGATGTTTGAAGTGGCAACGATATTGCGCAAATAGGGCCCCCATCCTAGGGCCATGCCATAGTTATCCGTATTCTCGATCACATTACCTGTGACGGCAGTATCCGCCTCGACATAGATACCGACACCCTTGGTTTCATTGTCATCGATATAAGGCGCGGTATTGGTGACATTCCTGACCAGGTTGTTGGCACAAACGGCCAGACGACCACCCTGCATGAAATTGGCGATCGAGATACCGTCACCAGCCCCGTCCACGACATTGTTTGTGATCGTGGCGCCCACGAATTCGAATTCGGAATAGATTGCCATCTCGCCGGACCGCAGACATTGATTGGCATTGATCTGGACATTGTTTCCGGCATTCGAGCGAATTGCCGAGAAAGCGCAATCGGATATCTGGTTATTGGCAATCAACACGGAATCTGCGCGAAACACGTTTATCCCGTTACCGAACGGCCCGGTACCGCCATAGGCTGCGCTGATATTCGAAATCCGGTTTCCTGTCACAATTGTCCGGTCTTCTCCGGAGGTCCAACGGTGTACTAGGATTCCATTGTTTGAGCAGTTGGTAATTTCATTATCGCGAATTGCCAATCCGGTATTCTCAACCGCAAATATTCCACACTCGCCACTTGCGCCCGAAACGCGCGAGCGTTCAATCCGGCCCTGCGAGCGCGCTATCCAGATGCCGCGCTCAAGGCTGCCTATAAACTGGCAATTGTCGATTACGACATTCTTGGCATCAGTAATAGCCAAAAGGGCTTCAGAATGACTGGCCAAACCACGATTGGCACCATCCAGAATAATGCTGGAAATTTCTAAATGTTGAGCACCCTCGCTCATCATCAGATGCCCATTCCCGGTGTAAATCAGCCGGGTCAGACCTGGCACGCCGATCAGGGTCGTCCTTCGAGGCAATCGAATGTTTGAGATGAAATAGTTTCCCGGCGGTAGAAAAAC
>JBCCEP010000275.1:0-5830 GCA_039030215.1 Pseudomonadota bacterium | reverse complement strand
CCGCATAGCATTTTACTGGCATATGGCATTCCTGGTTTGGTCATTGTTCGGCAGCCCTCGTCTGGAACACAACCTGATCATACCACCACAGACGCCTGAACAGGGTAAGGGCTTCACTTTGCCCGCTTGTCTTTTCCATGATCTGCCGAATGGATCGTTTGCCGTCGATCTCGTCCACCATGGATTTCTGCAGTATGTTGATCGGCAGATAGATGTCGGTATGTGAATGGGCCTGATTGATCAGAACCGCAGCCGCGCTCGGCGGGATTTTCTCCTCCACATTTATCGTGCCGAAATTGCGGATCGGGATGTAGTCAGGCCAATCATCTCCATCAAATGAAATGGCACTTCGTCGTTTTTCATCGCGCTTGGCGTAAACGACGGCGCTATGGCGAACCATGTTGCCGCGAAACAATTCCATTGCGGCGAATTGTTCAGGTTCGGATAATGCTTCCAGGTGCGCTGAATGTGGAACCTGTGTGATTGCGCCACAATGTGGCAGGTAGGGAGCCTGACGGATCCAGCGACCGAAACTCAGATCTGCCTTGTCGATGAATTCGAGAAATTGTTCGACCGAATAGGCGCGGTCCTGCGGATTGAGCAGGGCATCGGCCAGCGCGCTTTCATCACGAAAATCGGGGGAATTTTTCAGGAGCGGTACCAACGGATGGTCGGGCGGCAGGGCGCGAAGACTTGCGATCAGATCCTTGATTTCAGCCGAGGACGCACCGATCTTCAGCCTTTTGCAATAGTCCTGAAGAATGTAGATGCCGGTGCGTCCTAACGGTGCATAGACCATCAAGTGCATGGCTCCCTGTGGCGCGAGGCAGCTTCCCAATGCTGCCAGTCCGGCATCGGGATCAGGCAGGTGATGCAATACGCCGGTGCTGACAATGAAATCAAATTCCTGGCCGAGCTCAGCGACCTGTTCAACCGGCAACTGATGCACTTCCAGGTTATCAAGTTTGTATTTTTCCTTCAGCGCAGCAGTGTGTTCAATGCTCCTGCTGCTCAGGTCGATGCCAGTCACATGAGCTCCGGGTGAGCGAATGGCATATTTGGCCGCCTGGGAGGTTCCGCATCCTGCAATCAGGATCTTATGGTCCTCGCGGAAATCAAGATCTGGCCAAAAAAGGTGAAACTCGGCGCGACGCCTAAGCGAATTGTCCCAGGATTTTTTGTATTGGTCGAGGTCATCTACCGGTGGCGGGTAGGGATGTTGGTCATAGAATTCCTGGATGGTCTGCTGGCTGCCGGCAGTCTGATCCTGGTTGCCACTCTTCTTCATGAACATGAACTCGACATGATGCATAAAAAGGCGCCACTACAGGCGCCTTTTCAATGTTTTCCATTCAGCGACAAGTTACCAATATCTCAAACTCGAAACAATCGCTGCTTGCAAGGGTGCTGACATTAGTGGTGGCTACCGTCACCAGACTTTGCAAGTTGTTCCATGACCGCGTCGAGATTGAACGAAGCCGGTTTCTGTCGCGGAGGATACTTGACGAAGCTATCAATTTGCTGCGCTACAATATCCTGCATACCGTAAATCAGGTATGCATGACTTATGAGCCAATCCCAGTAGGTGTTTGAATTATCATCGGCCCGCTCGAAGGGATCCCGCCTCAGGTTGAACATTTTCGGCATTCGAAGTGGAACGAATGGTTCTGCCCAACATTGCAGTCTCGTGGCGCGTTGTTCCATTAAGACGACCTTCCAATCCCGATGCCGAATGGCGAGGATATCTCCATCATCACTGACATAGAAGAAGGTTTCACGTGGGCTGGCATCTGCTTCACCTGTGAAGTAGGGCAACATGTTGAACCCGTCGATATGGCAGGTAAATGTCTTGTTGCCGACCTTATGCCCCTTGAGCAGTTTGTTGGTGACATCGTCGTCACCAGCAGCTGCTACGAGTGTCGGAAGCCAATCCTGATGGGAAACGATATCGTTCAACACAGTGCCGGGCTTGATCTTGCCGGGCCAACGGACAAAGGCCGGCACGCGCCATCCACCTTCCCAGTTGGTGTTCTTTTCCGAACGGAATGGTGTGATACCGGCATCCGGCCAGGTGTTGTAGTGCGGTCCGTTATCGGTTGAATACATGACGATGGTGTTGTCGGTAATTCCGAGCTCGTCCAGCTTGTCGAGCATCGTACCGATATGCTCATCATGCACGACCATCATGTCGTTATAAAAGCCGCCTTTGCCGCTCTTTCCAGCATGTTTCTCGGGGCAATGAGTCCTGAAGTGCATGCCTGTGGTGTTGAACCATACAAAGAAGGGCTGGCCTGCTGCGTGGGCTTCCTCGATGAAGCGAAGCGCGCCTTCAACGACTTCCTCATCAATCGTTTCCATACGCTTTTTGGTCAGCGGGCCGGTATCTTCAATGGTCTGGCCGCCTTTGCCGTCCGCCTTACAGTGCAGAACGCCGCGCGGGCCAAACTTCTTCTTGAATTCCGGATCCGTTGGATAATCGGGATCTTCGGGCTCTTCTTCTGCGTTCAGGTGGTAGAGATTACCGTAGAACTCGTCAAAACCATGCATGGTCGGAAGCATCTCATCCCGGTCGCCGAAATGGTTCTTTCCGAACTGGCCGGTCTTGTAGCCCATGGGCTGCAGCAATTCTGCTATTGTCGGGTCTTCATCCGGGAATCCGATCGGCGCGCCTGGCAGACCAACCTTGGTCAAACCAGTTCTGATCGGGTTTTGGCCAGTGATGAACGCTGCCCGTCCTGCTGTACAACTTTGCTGTGCGTAATAGTCAGTAAACGCAGCGCCTTCATTTCCGATCCGGTCGATATTAGGCGTTCTGTAGCCCATTTGTCCGCGGCTGTTATAGCTGATGTTCCACCAGCCAATATCGTCCCCCCAAAGTATTAGGATATTCGGTTTCTTGTCAGACACTGCTGTTCTCCTCTTTGCTTTTATTGTTTGCTTTTTGCGGGATTAGTTTAGCGGACCAGATGACTTGCCCATCCTCCCCGAAGAGCGAATCTCTCCTTGGCAGAGCTTATTTTGCGATGTTGGAAACGAAGTTTGATCCTTGGGTAGTGATGATTTGTAGCAGTCACCGGCGAAATTAAGGACCTAAATAGAAAGGCTGTCAAGAAAAACAATGGCGACAAACCTCGCCAATTCGCCATGACGGACATACGTATGCAAATTCTATGCCCCGGCATGGATTTTTAATTTCAACTGCGATATCTCAGTCGCCGATTGAGAAGTCAGACGATACGCCAGATTATCACGACGGAGCAGCAGGCATGGCAGTAGAAGGAAAAGAAAACCCAAGTTCGAATGAACTTGCCAAGCAGCGAACGGATTGGGCTTCGCTGCGAACTCGCTGGGCTGCCGATCGGACATTGTGGGCTGCTGATCGTACGTTCATTGCCTGGTTGCGTACCGCGATATCCCTGATCGGTTTTGGCATTACCATCGGCAAGGGTGGGGAACTGCTCGAACGGCAAGGTTATCTAGGGGAAGCCTATAACCTTCCGCAGATTATCGGAGTGTCCTTCATATTGCTGGCCGTGCTGGGGCTGGTTGGGGCCTTGATTCAAGACTATCGAATTGAAACACGCCTCGCCAGGCAGGGTTTTGAACGCGTGGAACCCGTACCGCTCGGACTTGCGATGGGCTGCCTGGTTGTGGCTGTGGCCATTGTTGGTTGCATCTTTATCTTCATCTAAAAGAGCCAATATGAACCGGATCTGGTGTCCGGTATTCAGCGATCAGTTTGCGAAGTGCGATCGCCTGGATTTTCGATGCAGTGTAATGGCAGTTCGGTTCCATTGACCCGCGCATCCTGGCACGCAATGAAATACTGGTTCCAACTGCCAGTAAGAAATCCGATTACAAATATTATTCCGGCGATGGACATGACAATAGACCAGGAACGGACGCCGCGGATATCTGCCAAATCCGGATTGGCCATGCGGACGATCAGATAAATTGCATAGGGAAAACAAATGACAAAACTTGCGATACCTGCCGCAAATAGCAGCGGGTGAATCTGAGCGCCCGGATTGGAAACTCCCAACAGAAACCGGCCAAGCAGCCATACCGACGGTATAGAGAAAATCCAGATGTGCCAGCGTGGCATTGGCAGCAATCTTTTCGGCATGACCGCGAATGCCAACATGGTTGCCGTAACCGCTGTCCAGGCAACCAGCTTGTTGTCGAAAAGCAATTCGCCATAGGCACCAAGTTCGAAACCTGTCTGCGCCAGCGGATAGGCCAGAGTGACTGCGACGACGACAAGCGCTCGCCATGTCGCATCGGTATCGTCCATATCGCTCAATTTAAATCTTGCCTTTCCTCGCTCGGATATAGCAGACTGGTATGGGAATCGAGTCTTAACAGCAGCCAAGGTTTTAATGAAAGAAGTATTCATAATTACTGTGGACGTTGTTGAGGCGGCTGCCGTTGTCCTGTTGTTGGTGGGAATCACGGGCGCGACCATTCGGTATCTCTATCGCGTCGCTCAAGGTGACAAGAAAACCAGCTATCCGATCTATCGCCGCGACCTTGGTCGCACCTTGCTGTTGGCGCTGGAGATCCTGATTGCCGCTGACATCATTGAAACGGTGGCGATCGACAAGACGCTTGAATCGGTTGGCCTTCTCGGTGCTTTGGTGGTGGTGCGAACGTTCCTCAGCTTTGCCCTCGAAGTGGAGCTGGAAGGCCGTTGGCCATGGCAGGGCACCAAGAAAGAAACTGCCGAAGAATAATCCTCCCTTTCCGCTTTGTATTTCAAATAAATCATAAATTTTTCAATAAGTTGAATGATCAAATGCGAAATGCACCATTCCGGTGCAGGCAACAGGGAAGGGGAATTATTGAGCAATTGGCTGCCAATTCTGACGTGGTTGCCTGCCTATCAACGTTCATGGCTACGAGACGATATCATTGCCGGATTTACGATCTGGGCGGTGATCGTCCCGCTGGCAATGGCCTGTGCTGTTCTCGTCGGCGTCGAGCCAATTGTCGGTCTCTATACACTACCGCTGGCGATGCTTTGCTACGCCATTTTCGGCGGGACACGCTTGCATGTTGTCGGTGCCGATACTGCTGTTGCCGTATTGTCCGGAAGTCTGATCGCCTATCTCGCCGCTGCCGGTGGCGAAGCAGCAGCGCTTGCTGTCATCCTGGCGCTGATGGCCGGGGTGATATACCTGATTTTCTTCCTGTTGAAGATGGGTTGGATCGCAGATCTTATTCCGGAACCGGTCCTCAAGGGGTTCATTGAAGGCGTTGTCTGGCTGACCATATTGAAGCAACTCAATGCGCTGTTGGGTCTTGGTTTGGTCGATGCGCCGAGCGAGTTCCATTTGTTGCTGCTGGCATCGGCCAAGCAATTGCCGGATGCTCATTTGATGACCGCATTGATGGGTTTGAGTTGCATCGCGGTGTTGTTCCTGTTGCGCTGGTTTGTACCAAGAGTGCCTGGTTCGATTGTCGTGCTGGTGGTGACCATCTTGATCGTCTGGCTGGCAGGGCTGGACGATTTGGGCGTTGCCGTGCTTGGTGAAGTCAGCGGCGGATTTCCTGACCTGACCTTGCCGTTTACTGTCGGGCTTGACCATGTATTTGCTCTCGTGCCGGGTGCACTTGCCGTCGTGGTGCTGGGCTTCACAAAGAGTCTCGCTGCACTCAAACGCGCGGCAGAAGAAACCGGCGAGGTCATAGAGCCCAATCGTGAACTGCTGGCGATCGGAGCCTCGACGATTGGTGCTGGCCTAAGTGGCGGATACCCGCCAGCCGGTTCCCTGACGGCTACAACGGTGGGCATCGCCTCCGGAAGCAGGAGTCAGATGGCAAGCCTGGT
>JBCCEP010000274.1:0-5836 GCA_039030215.1 Pseudomonadota bacterium | reverse complement strand
TCTGGAAGAAGCGCTGGTGGCTGCAAATCAGATTGGGGATGACACGATACAGAAAAAAACCCAGGGCTATGTAGTGCCCGATGCCTTCAACCATGGTACGGCCGAGCAACGCCGTTCCTGGTTTCGAAAAGGTTTTGAATCTGGTCGTATCGAGAGTTGCGACACATTCAACGCCGACCAATTATAATTCTCGATTGGTAGGCGTCGCTAACCTAACTATCAACGCCGGTTGCCTCACCGCGCTCGGATATCGGTTCCATATCCTTGCGTGACCTGATCAGATTCGCGAAGCGGCGGAACAGATAGTGGCTGTCCTGCGGGCCGGGTGAAGCTTCGGGGTGATGTTGTACCGAGAATACCGGCTTTCCATCGACCGCCAATCCGCAATTCGAGCCGTCAAACAGGGAGATATGCGTTTCCTTGACGCCATCCGGCAGGGACTTGCCCTCGACGGCAAAACCATGATTCATTGAAACGATTTCCACCTTTTCAGTGGTGAAGTCCTTGACGGGATGGTTTGCACCATGGTGGCCCTGATGCATCTTGACGGTTTGCGCGCCCAAGGCCAGGCCGAGCATCTGGTGGCCCAGGCAAATGCCGAACATGGGAATACCGCTATCGAGCAGACCGCGGATGGTCTTGATCGCGTAGGCATTGCCGGTGGCTGCCGGGTCACCCGGTCCATTGGAAAGGAATATGCCGTCTGGTTGCTGTGCCAGCACATCCTTTGCGGTTGCCTTGGCTGGCATTACCGTGACCTTTGCACCAAGACCCGCGAGCAGGCGCAGAATGTTCTGCTTGATTCCGTAGTCGATTGCGACAATGTGAAAATCCTCTGTTGAGGAATTGCCATATCCCTCGTCCCAAACCCAGGGGGACTGGGTCCAGTTTGACAGCTTTTCGATTGAGACTTCTTTTGCCAGGTCCGCGCCTTCGAGACCTGGCCATTGCGAGGCGAGTTGTTTCAACACAGCCAGATCAAATTCACCGGACGGGTCGTGCGATATCACGGCGTTAACAAGGCCCTTTTCGCGTATCAGTGTGGTCAGTGCCCGGGTGTCGATGCCGGTAATTGCAATGATATCGCGGGATTTCATCCACTCATCAAGGTGCTGCATTGACCGGAAATTCGAAGGCTCGGTGATATCTGCCCGAAACACGGCGCCCGCAATCCGCGATTCGGCATCCATGTTCAGGGTTTCGATATCATGGGAATTTGCGCCGACATTACCTATATGAGGAAATGTGAAGGCCACGATCTGACCGGCATAGGATGGATCTGTCATGATCTCCTGATAGCCGGTAATAGCAGTATTGAAACAGATTTCCGCCTGCTTGACGCCGGTGCTTCCGGCGCCATATCCCTCAATCACGGTACCATCTGCCAATACGAGGATTGCCGTAGGTTTCTTTTCAGTCCAGCCATTGGTGGTCATTTGTAGTGATTCCGCTTCACTTCGTGCATTTGCGCCAAAATATCGGCGTAAAACCGGATTTTAACAGTTTCAGGCAATAGTTCCGGGCGTTTGATTGCCTATTGTGCGTCGCAATGTCAATGCCCAAGAGTCTGATGAGTTATAGGTCGATTTGGAGGCGTACCTATTTGAAAAACGGAAACAAGAAAATTACAAAACCAAATAAAAACAAAAGCTTAACAGCTAATCGGTGCGTTGCGCATGCCCTGTTTGTGGTTTATGCTCCCGCCGTTTTTGGAGGCTATCATGCAGGATATACGTGAAAATATCTCGGCAGCTCTCAAGGCAGCACAAAAAGATCAAGACAAGCGACGCGTGGCGACATTGCGGCTTGCAATCGCTGCAATTACCGATCGTGATATCGCATTACGCGGTAAGGGAAAGGATAGCGCCAGTGACGAGGAAATTGCCGAAATCCTGATCACGATGGTCAAACAACGAGACGAAAGCTCGGAACTCTATCGTCAGGGCGGCAGACCTGAACTGGAGAAACAGGAACGCGATGAAATTGAAATCATTCGGGAATTTCTGCCCAAACCGCTAAGTGAGTCAGAAGCTGAATCTGCAATTGCCAGCGCCATAGATGAAACGGGCGCGGCCTCCCTTCGGGATATGGGCAAGGTCATGGCTTGGCTCAAGGAAAACTATCGAGGCCAGATCGACATGGCCAAGGCCGGCGCAAAAATAAAGGCGTCTCTGGCCGGCGGCCAAGCCTGATTTCAAAATCGAATTCGGACGAAAAAGCGATTCGGCGATCAAGGTCGCCGAATCGTATGGTCACTGTCGGCGTGCCGGAGCATCCTGATAATTTGCATTGCCGCCGCCTGCCGGCGAACCACTCTTCAGTTTGAGTTCTTCCTGTTTTCTTGTCTTCCTTGCGACATGTGCAGTCTTCCAGACTGAAACCACGCCGCCCATAATGAGGATGAACAAGGTTATGAACAATGACCAGGCCGGTGAGATGTGATCAATCGAGAAAATTTCGGCAACCAGGATCTTGCCACCGATGAAAACCAGTACGAGTGACAGGGCGTATTTGAGATATTCAAATCGGTGCAGGAGAGAGGAAAGCGCGAAAAACAATGCGCGAAGGCCGAGAATTGCGAAGATGTTGGAAGTGAAGATAATGAATGGGTCTGTGGTAATTGCGAAAATCGCGGGAATGGAATCTACGGCAAAAATAACGTCAGCAACCTCGATGACACAAAGTGCTACGAACAACGGCGTCAGATAGAGGCGCATCTTTCCCGATTTCGGGGATTTTTCGCGAACGAAGAATTTGTCGCCCCTCAGGTCGTCGGTAGTCCTGAAGTGTTTTCGCATAAATCGCAGAACAGGGTTTGACTCAACATCGTAAACCTCATTGCCATCCATCAACATCTTGATGCCGGTGAATACGAGGAACACGGCAAATACATGCAGAACCCAATGGAATTCGTGGATCAGCGCTGCGCCAGCGACGATCATGACGCCGCGGAGGATGATTACGCCGAGAATCCCGTAGAAGAGCACGCGGTGCTGATATTGCCGTGGAATAGCGAAATAATTGAGGATGACCGCTATCACGAAGATGTTGTCCATCGACAGGCTTTGTTCAACTACATAGCCGGTCAAATAAAGAAACGCGGCCTCGGAGCCGCGCAGAAAATACATGACAACACTGAACGAAATGCCCAGCGAAATATAAAAACCGGAGAGACGCAGGCTCTGCGCCATTTCGATGGGTTTGCTTTCACGGAATAAAATGCCGAGGTCGAAAATCAGTATTGCCGAAATAAAGGTCAGAAATCCGGCCCACATCCAAACCGGTGTACCCAGAGCTTCGGAAAACAGGAAATCCATGAATAGCTGGCCGCGCTAGATTGTTATTATCGGTAACCCAACACTACCGACTTCTTCTAATTTCGGGCGCCTGAACCAAGTCCGCCAATGAAAACTGAATTTCAGTGCAATTCAATTGGGGATGGCAGGTGCTGTCTTCAAGCATCTGGTCGAAAAAACCAAGAGGACTTCAGCTTCAAATACAAACTAAATTGGGAATTTTCCAGCCGGAAATTGGGTATTCAAGAGAAAAAGCTGCCCAGCTCCAACCCACCAGGATCCGGGCAGCTTACACGGCAGTAAGGAACGTCGCCGTTGGGGCAGGTTCTTGCTGTGCAGTGCAATTACTCTCGTATTCACGCTATTCGTGCAATCCCCGCTATTTTGGGGGTTGCGACCCGGTCGACCGGTTTTGTGCTCTCCTGGCGGCGATTTTCAGCAGATTGTTACAACTTTGTCCTACCATCGAATTCGGTTAGTTCAGAACGGTCCGATCGGGTTGTTGGATTGTCTCCAAGATTTCGTTAAACATCCGCATTTAATATGAGCGCTAGTGAATTTACCCAGGTTTCAGGTAAGCGCGTGATGGTCGAAAAATTTTCGAGACGACAGACGATCAGGTCTGCGACAATTGTTTTCGCAGGGGCGTTCATGTCGGGCTGCAGCGGAATATTTGGTGGTACCGATTCCGACAAAGATGAGCGCCGTGCGGAGAGCAATGGCGAAACGCCGCTGGTTTTCAGTTCCAGTTCAGGTTTATCGAAAGTCAATGCGGTGAGACGTAGTTTTGCCCTGAACCCCTTTACCTCCGATCCAAATTTGCAAAAGGCTGCACAGACACATGCCGACCTGATGGCCAGAACTGGTAATTATGGCCACGAGATTGGTGCCGGTACGCAGTTTCCCAAACGCCTGGCGGCGGCAGGATTTGATGGATCAGCGGGAGAAAATCTGGGTGTGGGTTATCGTTCCGTGGAAGATGCAATTGAGGGTTGGCTGGACTCTCCCGAGCACCGGAAGATCCTGTTGCGGCGTAATTTCGACCGTGCGGGCTTTGCCTATTCGTTCAATCGTTCAGGACGCAATCCGCGCTATACGCATTTTTGGGTATTGCTGGCGGGCCGGAAGCTGACTTCCGGCAGAGAGTATATGGCAATTCCTGAATAGGATTTCAGGAAGCGCGGCCTTCTGCGCGAAGCACAGCATTCAGCATATCAAGATCTACAGGACCGATCTCGGTTATTCGTTCGTAGACGGTTCTGCCGGAAATTCCGAGTTTGCGTAGTTCGCGAACAACGAGCAAGACATCGTCAAACCGGGTCAGCCTTGGTCTTTCTGCAAATTCTATCATGGTCAGCCACTCCTGGGTGGCCATATTCAACGCATTTTATGGTTAATTATCGGTTAAACGTCGTCCGGGTTGACGTGGATCAAGCCAAAAAAACAAGCAATCACCTACTTTCTGAACTGGAAATAAGTACCGTGATCACATCAAACGGGCTTACCAGAACGGAATTCCGGCTTTCCAGGTCGGTTTGAGAGATTTTGCGGGTTGCGAAACAGAATATTGGGCACCTGATATTGCGAATCTGCGCGGTGGCGTATTGCCGGTCTTGCTGCTTCATTGTGCCGCGATGAACTCTCAAATTGTCGGATTACCTATTCAAAAGACGATGAACAGGAAGGAATGAAATGAAACAGTCCATGACAGCCATAGCAGCAATTGTCTTCGGCCTGGTTCTTACCATGCCGGCGTACGCCCAGGATGCCGATGCGGGTAAAAAGGTGTTCAAGAAATGTGCTTCCTGCCACAAGGTCGGGGAGGGAGCAAAAAATGGCGTTGGCCCAATGCTGAACGGAATGTTCGGCCGTGTGGCCGGAACCGTTGATGGATTCAAATACGGCAAGAGCATAATGGAAGCAGGGGAGGCCGGGCTGGTTTGGGATGACGAACAGGTCGCGCTGTATATCACAGATCCCAAGGGTTACATGAAGGACTACCTGCAAGCAGACAGGGTCAAGGTGAAGATGACCTACAAGCTCAAAAAGGAGCAGGAACGTCTGGATGTCATTGCCTATCTCAAGCAGTATTCACCTGAAGCAACCAATTAAATCTCAGCTGCGACTACTGTCAGCAGATATCTGCCAAACCTTCTAAAAGAAGCACCGCCGATACGAAAGTACCGGCGGTGTTACTTACTCTGGTTCAGGTGGTGCTATTTGCGCACTTCCTCCGGCAAGAAGAATAGCTGATCATTATCTTCTGCCCCGCTATGGCATTCGGCACAGAAATTCATGGCAGCCGAATTTGTGCCACCGGTGATACCGACCGTCTGGCCACCGGGCATGACCATGGCATAGCGCCAGTCGGCAGTTTCTGCATCAAAGCCTCTGACCATTTTCTCCATGACAAAGAATGGTCCCAGGGATGCCTGGCCATCTGACGAGAGGGTAAAGCTCGGTTTGACGATTGTAGAACCAATCGGCATGGCCTGTACGTCCTCATATTTCTGGTAGGCATCAGCTCCGATCTTGTTGAC
>JBCCEP010000273.1:0-5878 GCA_039030215.1 Pseudomonadota bacterium | reverse complement strand
GTTCGTCAAGCGGCAATTCCTCCATGGCAATGGTCTCAATTCCAAATCGATCCAATACTGGTTTGATCTCAGCCTCATTTTCTACCCGCCGAACTCTCGCATTTCGGCGACTGATGTAAATTCGCCGCTTCTTTTGTCGGTTTGCTGTTTGGGCCGTACGAAGCCGATAACGATCAGCGACCGTCACGACATGTTCCGGATGAACCATCGGCGTTTCGCTCACACGGGTGGAGATGAGCAAATTTTCCACGATCCCGTGACCACCAGATTCAGGCGGAACTACCAACTCAATCTCCGGCCAGAATTTCAGGCTGTCGCGAACATATTGCTTGTCGTAAACACGACGGGGCAGAAGTAACCGCTTGACCTGGCATCGATGACTTGCCAACGCGGCAGCAAGCCTTGGAAGGGCGTCACAAAACCAGTGATAGTAAAAATGCGAATATTGGTCGGTTATCCACAAATTTGACCCGTCGAATACTGCGCAATTGTCCTTTCTCCGGTCGAAGCGTCTTTGGTACCGGCCAACATCACGGGATGCATAGGCGGTAGCACCGGGAAAACTTGCTTCCATCACACCACTTTGGTCGAACAAATCGCCGGCATAATTAAAGTAAGTGTCTTGAAACAATTGCAATTTTGCCACTGGGAAGCGCTGCTGTCCGATATCGGAAGGAAATTCGTCACCGCCAACGAGTGGCCGGTCAGCCGGTTCTGCTATGCGCAAAGCTTCCATCAGACCCATTCCGGATTATTCCCCGTTCGTGTCATTATTTCTTCATTGGCTGAAAGCCATGAGGCGTCAAGCCAAAACCGGCCATCAAGTCGCTGCCTGCCAGAACTCACAATTTAGCACCCATTGTAATTTTTCTTGCAAAATAAGTGCCCTGTGACAATGTCGCAATCTGGACATTTTTCCTTGACCGCTAGGCGGCCAGGAAATCTGGACCTGAAGTGCAGGATACCTATATGCAATGGCGAACGATACGCAACGTTTAATCGTATTTTATCTGGTGCCGGAATTTTCCATGATCGCATTTTCTTCGGCGATCGAACCGTTGCGTCTGGCCAACAGGATGACGGGTACCGAATCCTATCAATGGCGCATTGCATCCAGGGACGGCGAACCGGTATCTGCATCCAACGGCGTTTCCGTAGGTGCAACGTCCTCGCTGGATCAGGAACGGCATCTGCTGGCAACCTCGAGCCGCCCTTCGATGGTTTTCTTCTGCGCCGGCCTGAATGTTGAGCAACACGAAGACAAGTCGATTTTGGCCTATGCCCGGGAAATAAGGAACTCCGGCACGATCGTCGGCGGTCTTTGCACCGGCGCCCACCTGTTGGCTTCAGCGGGCTTGCTGAAGGAGAAGCGTTGCGCCATCCATTGGGAAAACCTTCCCGGTTTTTCAGAGAAATTTCCTACCGCGGAAATATACGCAGATCTGTATGAAATCGACGGCAAGATCTGGACCTGCGCCGGTGGAACTGCGTCGCTCGACATGATGCTTTCCCTGATCGGTGAAGATCACGATTCCGAACTGGTAAACCGCGTCTGCGAACAGGCGCTGACCGACAGGGTCCGAAATCCCCACGACAGACAAAGGCTGCCATTGCGGGCCAGATTGGGGATTCAGAATGCCAAAGTGCTCTCAATCATCGAATTCATGGAAGCAAATATTTCCGAACCGCTCCCGCTAGTCGAGATCGCCCAACATGTCGGGCTTTCGCGCCGCCAGATCGAGCGCCTCTTCCAGCAACATATGGGTCGGTCCCCGGCTCGCTACTATCTGGAGGTAAGATTGGATCGGGCACGTCATCTGCTCGCTCAATCCACAATTCCGGTCGTCGATGTTGCGATTGCCTGCGGCTTTATCTCCGCCTCGCATTTTTCCAAATGCTATCGGGAAGTTTACGGAAAATCGCCCTTGCAGGAACGCAACCTCTGATTGGGCTGGCCTTTGGCTTACCGCCACTCCATGTCGCGCATCCGGATTTCCCAGAGCTTTTCGCCGACCAGACAATCCACCCTTTCGCGATTGGGATCATCAAACGCCCCTTCGACGGAGGAGGCAGGAATAGGCAGTGGTTGTCCCTCGTATTGCGTGATTTCAAGGACAAGCTTGCGGCGCACGGCCTGAGGAAATTCCTCCCAGGCATAGACGGGCAGCACGAATGAGCCCGTTCCGCCGGTTACGCAATCAAAATAATAGCTGTCCAGCTCGTCAATCCCGAAACCGAAGCTGTTGTTGCGGATCATCAGTGGCAGGCCATTGATGATGATCCCCGCCTTGACCGCCTTGTCACGTGCATCCATAACCGGCAGCCCCTGATTGTTGGGGCCGTCGCCGGAAACATCAATTACTCTGCGTAATCCTTTCCAGGGCGAGGTTCCAAATTGTGCGCTGGCATAACCAAGGGCATTGGATATTGAAGTGCGGCTCAACCGATGCGGTATCTGCTGTTTCAATAATTCTGCAAATTCGAATGATGCCTGCCTGCTGTCAATCAGTGTCCAGGGAACGACGATGTTCGCAATGCCGGTGCCGGCCCACTCCATGTAGAGCACGGCAATCTTGCCATAACCACCCTGGGTGATGGCATCAATCACTTCCTTGGATTTGAATGCCTCCACATAACCGCGCCGTTGCAGCAACTGTTCCTGGATGTCCATCGAGCGAGAAACATCCACCGCCAGGACGAGTTCAAGGTCGACCGGTTCCTGGGCGCTGGCTGGCTTGACGACGAAAAACATCCCGCCTGTTAGCAACAGGCAGAGCGCAATCAGCATATGAGAATTCCGCAAAAAGCGATTCTCGCGAGGATTTAGCATTCCCTATAAATAGTGGAGAACCGGCAATGTTAAAGCCGTTATTCTAAAATGGCCGTATTAATTGCAATTAGCGGGGACTTATCAACAAGGCGTTGTGGACGGCATTATCACCTCGAATGTTCTGCAGCTTTTCCTCTCGCAACCACAATTGCGTTGAACCACCACCATCCAACGCGAGCGCGGCATCACATTCGAAGTAACCGCCGACAGCACTTCCCCGCATCAACCAGCCTGCCTCAAACAGGCTCATGCCCAGACCGGTAACGACCACAAGTACCACCTTGTCATCGTCTTGAAGACAAACCAGGCTGCGCCTGCGCAGATTTCCAAGGTTGGTGTTCATGGCCCAGACGCCACCCGGTTCGATGAGCAATGGCTTGGACTGCAAGACTGCATTGGCATTGTCAGGGATACCGTCCATGCTTGGCGTTATGCTTGGCCTGCCATCGCGAATAACCAGATAACCACCACTGCGGGACCACGCCTGGGAATAGCGCTTCTTTCCGATTTTCAGATATCCGACCGGAAACAACCCTTTGCCTGGCTCCTTTTCTCCAAAGAAACCCCCATTGATCGCAATCTCTGCTTGATCCTGCTTTCCGAAATCATCCACCCGTTCGCCATCTTGTCCGGATTGCAGGGCAATCGAAAATGAATATCTTGCCGGATCGATGCGCAAGGCGGTGATGCCGACGGATCCCGCCATTAATTCCATGCCTTCCAGGCCCGGACCAAGCGCTTCCCATTCCGACTGCCCCAATGCTTCGACAACAGATCGGGTGCGCTCTGGCGTCAGAATTGCATCATTCTGCGCCGATGCAAGCGAGCTCTCAGCAAGCAATGCAACAAAACTCAAGAACAACACCAGCGTGCGGGCCATGCCGCCTCCACTTTCAATTCCGCGATTCATTCGACGGATTGATGAACGCTAGGGCTGCCTTGCCGCCGGATCAAGCACGAAGTCGTTCATTCTTCGGATCAAACGGGCTTTCATCCAACATGGTTACCTTGTACCGCTCACCCAGAATGACGATTTCCAGTTCCTCTTCGGCAAATTCCGGCTTGATCATTGCAAGCGCAAGGCTCTTTCCAACCCGCCAGCCATAACTGCCATGGGTGGCTCGTCCGACCAGCTCCTTGCCGCAATAGATGGGTTCCGATCCACGAGCATCGGCATCACCCACGCCCTGGACCTCCAGGGTCACGAACTTCCAGTTATCTCCCTTTTTATGGGCAGCGACGAGGGCTTTCTTCCCAATGAAATCCTTGTCGAGCTTGATGAACCGATCAAGCGCACTTTCGTAGGCAGTATATTCGATCGACAGTTCACGCGGTATCAGCCGGTAGCTCTTTTCAATCGACATTGCGGTCATCGCCCGGATGCCGAAGGGTTTGATACCAAGATCTTTCCCCGCTTCCATGATCGCGTCGAAAATCGCATTTTGCTGCTCGATGGGGTGGTGGAACTCCCAGCCCAGTTCGCCCACAAAATTCACCCGCAATGCATGCGCAGTTGCAATACCAACCGATATCTCCTTGCCTGACAGCCAGGGAAAGTTTTCATTGTCGAGCGGCGTCTCAGTCACCTTCTCCAATATTTCCCGTGATTTCGGTCCTGCAAGCACCAGAACGCCCCTTTGCCCGGTCATCGGCGTCATCGATACGCTATCGTCATCAGGCAGTAACTTGCGCAAGACATCATGATCATGGGCTTCATAAGCGCCGGCAGAGACAAGATAGAAGAATTTAGGCTGCCGATAGACCGTGAACTCGGAGCGAACGCCACCTCGTTCGGTCAAGATATGGCAAAGCGCGACCCTGCCAATCTTTTTGGGAACATTATTGGCAAAAATTGAATTTAGCCATTTCTCAGCGCCTGAACCCGAAATCCGGCACTTTGCAAAGGCCGACATGTCCAGCAGACCGGCATTCTCGGTAACATTGTTGACCTCCTGACCAACAAAGCTGAAGTAATTCGAGCGCCTGAAAGACCATTTCTCGACAATCCGCCCGTCTTCGAGCGGTGGAGCGTGATTGTATTTGGTAAGGACATCCTCGCCCACACCAATTTCCTTTTCGGGAACCGAATATCCCTTGGGCGCAAACCAGTTCGGACGTTCCCAGCCATAAACGGAACCGAAGACAGCACCAAGCTCCTTCATTCTGCCGTAGCAGGGCGTGATCTTCAGCGGGCGCGCAGCCGCCCGTTCCTCATCTGGATAATGTGTGGTGAAGACCTCCGAATAGGCTTCCTCGTTCTTTACTTTCAAATAGCCCTCATTCGCATAGGGGCCGAACCGGCGTGGGTCTACCCCCATCATGTCGATGGTCGGTTCGCCATCGACGATCCACTCCGCCAATTGCCAACCCGCACCGCCGGCAGCGGTAATCCCGAAGGAATGACCTTCATTCAGCCAGAAATTCTTCAGACCAGGTGCCGGCCCAATAGCAGGCGAGCCATCGGGTGTATAGGCGATGGCGCCGTTATAGACTTTCTTGATGCCGACCTCGGCAAAGGCGGGAACCCTCGCAACCGCGGTTTCGATATGCGGCATCAACCGGTCCAGATCTTCCTGGAACAATTCATACTCGCTCTCATCAGATGGACCGTCGACATAACAGGCGGGTGCCCCTTTCTCATAGGGACCCAATAGCAAGCCGCCATTTTCCTCGCGCATATACCAGGAGGAATCTGCCTCGCGTAACACGCCCATTTCCGGCCGCCCTGCCTTCTTCCGGGCCACGATATCGGGGTGCGGCTCGGTCACGATATATTGGTGCTCGACGGGAATGACCGGAACACTCAGGCCAACCATGGCACCGGTTTTGCGCGCAAAGTTTCCAGTCGCCGAAATCACAGGCTCGCACTCAATCTTGCCCTTTTCGGTCGTCACCACCCATTTGCCGTTTGCCTTTTGATCTATCCCGGTAACGGTCGTATTCCGATAGATGGTTGCACCCAGATCCCGCGCGCCTTTTGCAAGCGCCTGCGTCAGATCTGCCGGCTGGATATAGCCATCTTCAGGATGCTGGATTGCGCCGAGCAAG
>JBCCEP010000272.1:0-5880 GCA_039030215.1 Pseudomonadota bacterium | reverse complement strand
TTTTTGGCGTCCACCACGGGGACTTCGATATTTTCGACACTGGGTTGGCTGTTAATTGGTATCGGCGCAATCACCTATATCTATGGCTCGATCCGGCATGTCGCGGGCTTTATGAAGCCGGACGAAGATTCCGAGGACGAACATGGACCGGTGGAGGTACGGCTTCTGATCCAGTCAATGTGTGCAATCGCAATGGCCGATGGCGAAATTGCATCCGAGGAGATTGCCGAAATCTCTCGCATCCACGAAGACATGCTCGGCACAAAGATCCCGGACAAGGAGATTTCGAAGATCATTTCGGAGCTGAAGCCCGGCTTCGATATCGCCGGACAATTACGGGCCGGCAGGGATCAGCTAAACCCATTGATGCGCCAGCTCATCGTCAAGAGCTGCTACCTGGTGATGATCAGCGACAAGATCGAACAGAAGGAAGAAACGCTGAAAATCCATGAAATCGGTAATGCACTCGGATTTACGGATGAACAGATAGACAATCTGACGGCATCTGTTTCAGCCGACTAACAATTGGTTTTCGGAGCCCAGAAGCGTGCGGGATTGGCAGCAAGGGATCATCGAAAGCACCACCGGTGCCAGATTGAATTTCTACCTTGCGCCGCACAAGACGCGCCGGGCCAAGCCGAAAGCCGTCATTCAGATCAACCATGGAATGTCGGAGCATGCCGGCAGATATCAGGAGTTTGCCCAATATCTAGCAAAGCGCGGATATACCGCAATTGCACAGGACCATCGCGGGCATGGTGAGACAACAGCACCGGATGCACCGACTGGCAGCTTTGGTGGCAATGACGGCGGCGCAAAACTGCTTCAAGACATTGATGCGGTGAATCGCCATATCACAGAACTTTATCCCGATATCCCGATCGTCTGCTTTGGTCATTCCTTGGGTGCGATCTTTGCCATGAACTACGTGGTGGTTTATCCTCAGAACATTGCAGCGGCCGCAATCTGGAACGCAAACATCAAGGCGAACATCGCGCTTCACCTGTTCAGGCTTATCCTCAAAACCGAACGCATGTTGAAAGGTTCCGACGTTCCAAGCGCAATGGCCCCGCAGCTTACGTTTGAACCATGGCGCAAGAAGTTCCAGCCCGGCAGGACGCAGTCCGACTGGCTGTCGTGCGATGAGGAGGAAGTGGACAAATACATCAGTGATCCACTTTGTGGATTCCCGCTTTCGGTCGGCGCATGGCTTTCCGTTACCGAGGCAATAGCAAAAGGGGCCAGCAAATCGGCAATCGAGGCACTACCTAAAACCATGCCGTTTAATCTGGTTGCTGGTGACGATGATCCGGCAAGTGAAAATGGTCAGTCCATTTGTAGGCTCGGACAGCGGCTCCGCTCCTCAGGCATGACGGATGTGTCCGTCAGGATCTATCCACACACACGGCACGAATGCCTTCACGAAATCAACCGGGACCAGGTTATGACCGATTTTACCGATTGGCTTGATGAGCGCTTTGGTTAGATGATTCAAACATTGACGGCCACCAAGCCAATCTACTCGCTAATAGGCTACATCCTGGTTTCACAGTGTTCCTGTTGCTTTTTAAGAATTATCGAAGAATATATTAGAGTCATTCTTGTAAAAATCTGTTTACGCCTGATTCGGATTTAGGAATTGCTAACTCTAAACAACACATTTATAGATAAATTCACCGAGCTGTTAAGCTGATCCTTAAGTCTTTTTGCCTATGGTCACCGGCAAATAAACAAAAGCTTTGCAGGGGGCTGGGTTGAATAAGAAAGTATTAATCATGGCCGGATTGGCCATAATGTTCGGTGGGGTTTCCTATTTCGCGGGCAACCAATGGCTGAACAATCAGGCCCAGGCCAGACTTTCCGAAATCGAAAGGCTGAAGCAATCAAACCCGGGCGTAGCCCTGGCAACCGTCGTCGTTGCGGCGGAACAATTGCGATTTGGACAGGTAATCTCCGCTGAACAGCTCAAGGAGATTTCCTGGCCTCAGGATTCAGTTCCCCAGGGCGCCTTCACCACAATTGACGAAATGGTCGGCAGCGCCGAACGCAAGGCAATCAAGACAATCGAAGCTGGTGAACCGGTTCTCGCCATGAAAATCACCGGCGAAAACAATCATGCAGGGCTCGCTGGTGTAATCTCCGATGGTATGCGGGCAGTCACGATACCGGTCGACCTGGTCAACGGTGTTGGCGGATTTGTTCTTCCCGGCGACAAGGTGGACATCGTGCTTACCAAGAAGAACCGGGACAATGGTGAGCAGACCGCCGACATCATCATGGAAAACGTCAAGGTCCTCTCCATCGACCAGGATGCCGAACGTGCAATTGAAGGCGCCAAGGTAGCCAAATCGGTAACGCTGGAGACCGATACTCGCGGCGCACAAACGCTGGCGCTGGCAAATTCAGTCGGCCGCTTGTCATTGTTGCTGCGCGGTGCGGGCGACAACCAGCAAATCGACTCAAACATCTTGTCTGCCGATGAACTCCTCAACGGCAAGGGAATGGAAGCTGCTTCAGCGGCTTCCGACAATGGTCTGTTTTCATTCCTCTCGCATTAAATAAATAACACGACTGCAAATGTATCGGTGGTTCGTCGCGACGAAGTCGTGAACCATTCGGTACCGGTGCTCGACGAAATAAAAAACAGGAATGGGCAAAAACAATAAAAATAGAGTGGGGGCCGGAGGGATACCGGTTGGGAACAAATGGAAAAGTTCAAAAAGTTCAGACATGCAGCAATGCATGTCACGAGGCTTGTCGGCGCTTTGGCGCTGAGCACGGCCTTTTATGCGGCGGACCTGATTAATCCTGCACCTGCAAAGGCGCAGGAGGCGATCGTCTACCTCTCTTCCCAGAACAATGCAAAAACCGTTCAGGTCGGGAAGGGAAAAACCAAGACACTGAAGGCCGACAAATCCTTTAGTGAGATCGTCGTCGGCGATCCTGAAATTGCTGTCGTAACACCGCTTACCGACCGGACATTTTATGTGGTCGGCACGCAGCCGGGAATTACCGGAATCGCGCTTTACAATGAAGATCGTGATCTCGTCGGCATGCTCGATGTCGAGGTTGGCCCGGACACGGCACTCCTCAACAAGGCGCTTCACAGTTCTGGCGTCAAGGCAGAGTCCTCAAACGGTCGCGTGGTTCTGACAGGCAAGGCCAAAAATCCGGCTGCTGCCGCAAAGGCACGCAACATCGCCAAGAACTTCGATGAGGATCTGATTGATTCCACAACCGTTTTACCGTCGACACAGGTAACCCTGGAAGTGAGGTTTATCGAGGCAGCCAGGCGCAAGGACAAGGAATTGGGCATCAGCCTTCGGGCCCGCAAGCCCGGCAGTTTCGTGGCTGCGACCGGCGCATTGAATCCATTTTCACTGACCTCGGTTTCCAACTCCCTGATCTCAGGCGCCCTGCCCTTCGGTCAGGTTTTGGGACAGATGCTCAATCACGGGGTCAATGTGGATGTGCTGGTCCAGGCGCTCGAGCAAAAGGGCGTTGCCCGCAGGCTCGCGGAGCCAAATCTGACGGCACTTTCAGGTGATACGGCAAGTTTTCTTGCCGGCGGTGAATTTCCGGTGCCGGTTGCTGCCGACAATGACCGGATCACGATCGAATTCAAGAAATTCGGTGTCGGGCTGGATTTCACGCCGACTGTTCTCGAAAACGGCATGATCAATCTCGAGATTGCGCCGGAAGTCAGCCAGATCGATCCGGTAAGCGCGGTCAAATTCAACGATGTTGAAATTCCCGGTCTGATCGTTCGCCGTGCCCAGACAACCGTGGAACTTCGTGACGGGCAGAGTTTCGTCATGGCCGGCATGCTGCAATCAAATGCCAGTTACGACCTGCGCAAGTTTCCCTGGCTGGGCGATATTCCGATATTGGGTGCGTTGTTTCGGTCCAATGCCTACCGCAAGAAGGAAACCGATCTGGTGATCATCGTGACACCAAGATTGGTTCGGCCAATGGCACCTGGAACCCAGATAGCAAGCCCGCTGGATGGTGCTGCACCACCCAATGACGTCGATTTGTTCCTCAATGGAAAGACTGAAATCAGCCGTGCGAATCTACGCCGGGTCGCTGCCGCAAGAGCGGGTGCACCGCGCTCGGGTCACATCATCGACTTCTGAGCCTCGTCGACAGACGCACCAGACGAGGTAAAGCCGGACAAATCAAGAAACCGGCGACAGGAAAAAAGGACAGGGAAATGAACAGAACCTTATCACTTGCGGCGCTGATCGCAGCTTCAACAATGATGTCTGGCTGTTACCAATATGTCGCTCGCTATGATTTCATCGAGCCTTGGACCGGCAATGCCGTTGTACAAAACCGCGCCTTGCAGATGCGCGATCCGTGGCCACGCTATGTCTACGACACCAATATCTACACCAACGGCCAACGCCAGGCTGACGCCTATAACAACTACGCAACCGCCCATGAAAAGGCACCCGCTGAAGACCTTCAGGCAGTTCAGCTTGTCGTGCCGAGCGGCCAATAGAACGGGGTGGGATAATGTCTTCCATAGAGGAAAATGCAGCGCGCCGGATGTCCTTGATCTCTGATGATGGCGAACTTGTTTCAATGGCAAAAGGCGCCATCGCCTCCAGCGAAACAATGGAATTCATCGCGCTGGAAAAGAACCTGAAGGATGTCGGTGCCGAAATCCGCGATCTGGGGGCAGACGCCCTGATCATCGATGTCGATGCCTCCAAGGTGGAGGATTTCGAGCAACTGCAGAAAATCAAGCGTATGGCGGGCGGCAATTGCGCGATCATCGTGATTACCGACAATTTCACGCCGGCAGCTGCGCGCGTTCTGTTTCAGCTCAAGGTTTCTGACTTCCTGGTCAAGCCAGTCCAGACTTCGGATCTGGTTCGCGCCACCAATAATATTTTCAAGAAACCCGGCGAAGACACACAGATCGATCCGCAATTTTTATCCTTTATGCCCGCTTCCGGGGGCGTCGGCAGTACGTCCATGGCGTTGGAGACCGCGCAAATCCTGCATAAATATGGTTCCGGCATGGGCCGCACTACCTGCATGGTCGATCTCAACTTCCAGCAGGGTTCCTGCGCGGAATATCTCGATATCGAACCTCGTTTTGACATCTCAGAAATTGAAAACGCGCCGGAACGCCTCGACCGGCAATTGCTGGATGTAATGCTCTCGAAATACAGCAATGGACTATCGGTTATCGCCGCACCCAATCAGCCAAACGAAATGCGCAGCTTCAAGGCTGCACTTGTCGTCAGACTGCTCGATCTTGTCTCGGCCTATTTCGACTATGTCGTCATCGACCTGCCGAGAATGTGGTTTCCCTGGACCGAGACGGTCATCCGCGGTTCCAACCGGCTGTTCGTTGTTGCCGATATGACGGTCCCCTCCGTTCGCCACGCAAAACGCCTGCTGGAGGCCGTGGAACCAAAGGCCGGAAAACAGGTCAATGCCAAGATCCTGGTCAACAGGATGGATTATCGCGCCAATGCGACCGGCCTGAATGCCAAGGACGTGGAGGAAGCGCTGGGCGACAACTACGCCGGCGGCATCCCCAATAATTACCGTCTGGTGCGTGATGCCGTCGATCGCGGCGTTTCGCTGGAAGAGATCGAGGCTGGCAACAATGTCACCCTGGAATTGCGCCGGATCATTCTCGCCACCGATGCCGAGGAAGAGGTCAAGGCCGACAAATTGCAGGAACTGCTTGCCGTCGGACGCAATATCTTCCGTAAAAAATCAGCGTGAACGGAGAGGTATCATGAGCAACCGGTTCTCCGCAATTCATGTAGCCGTCGACGACATCGATATCTTCAAGGGTTTCGAGGATCCTCCGGCAACCACAGCAGATGACCTGCCGCAACCGCAACGGACATCCGA
>JBCCEP010000271.1:0-5882 GCA_039030215.1 Pseudomonadota bacterium | reverse complement strand
CCTCGAACCTTTCATGAGGCGGCTCATCTGGAAGGCGACATCGACATGGTTGCGGTGCTGCGTGAATTGTTGGCCGAGAACAAAAAGCGCTCTGAAGCCGAGCAAATCGTCTTCCGTCCTGATCATGGTCAGCGCATGCTTTCGGATCTGAAGGAAGACAGCGCCCCCGGTTATCCGGCCGAAGGGCGGCTGCGCGGCCTGGCAGATTTGCGGGGGATCATCACCGCACTTCAATCGCAAGCAGCCGCGTGAGTTCTAGCCCAGCAAGGCGGGAAGGGTGAGCGAAATGGCAGGTATGAAAGTGGTCAGCATCAACGCAACGAAGATCGCCAGGTAGAAGGGCCAGATCGTTCGAACCGCCTTTTCCATGGGAAGCTTGCCGACCGCGCATCCGACAAACAGGCACGAACCAACGGGCGGTGTGCAAAGGCCAAGGCCCAAATTGACCAGCAGGATCATGCCGAATTGGAGCGGGTCCATGCCAAGGCTGACCGCTACGGGCAAAAAGATCGGCGTGCAGATCAGGATCAAGGCAGCCATATCCATGATCATTCCCAAAATCAGCAATGAGGCATTGATCATCAACAGGATAGCGATCGGGTTATCGGTCAGACCGGTTAGCAGCGCGACAGTCTGGTCGGGTACCCGGTAGAATGTGAGCATATAGGCGAACGCACTGGCGCAGGCGATCAATATCATCACCATCGATGTCGTCCTGACCGATTGCACAACGGCGATACGGAACTTCTCCCACGTAATGCTTCGGTAGACCAGAAGCGTGACCACGAAGGCGTAGATTGCGCCAAATGCGCCGGATTCGGTAACTGTGAAAACACCGGAGAGAACACCGCCGACAATAATGACTGCGGTTAGAAGGCCTGGAATTGCACTGACGAAACCCAATGCAAGCGCCTGCCAGCCGGGAAACTTCTCGGCGCTGTAACCGCGGCGGACAGCCACGAGATAGGCCGCAACGGCCAGGCAGATGCACATGAGGACACCGGGCACGACGCCGGCAAGAAACAATTTGGAGATCGAGATACCGCCGCCGGCGGCAATCGCGAAGATAATCATGTTGTGGCTTGGCGGAATGATGATGCCGGCCAGCGAAGATGTGACGGTCACATTAACCGCGTAGTCGGCGTCATATCCCTTTTCCTTCATGACCGGTACGAGGATCGAACCCAGGGCGGATATGTCTGCCACTGCCGATCCGGAAATTCCGCCAAAAAGCATCGAGGAGAAGACATTTACGATGCCGAGCCCACCGCGGACCGCGCCGACAGCGGCTTGTGCGAACCTGACAAGACGCATGGCAATGCCGCCGTGAAACATCAGTTCGCCTGCGAAGATGAAAAACGGGATTGCCATCAGCGAGAATACGTTGATCCCGGAAATGATCCGCTGGAAGCCGATCATCAATGGCAGCCCTTCGTACCAGAATGCTGCGATCGCGGAGATACCGAGTGCAAATGCGACTGGCACTCCGATCACCACGCAGAAGGCGAAAAGCCCGAGCAGAACGAGGAGCCCCATGTGTTCCGGTCCCCTTACTGAATTGAGTCGCTGCGAGCATCGCGCCCGAGCGCCAAATGCAGCAGGTGGGCCAGCGAGAACAACAGGATCAAACCGCCACCTATGGTCAATGGCAGGGAGCGCAGTCCTTCGGGCAGCTGGATCAGCGGTATCATCGATCCCCATTTGAAGATTGTCAGCTGTGTTCCGTATACCAGCATGAGCAAACCGAAACCGGCGAGGAGAAAGTCCGTTATCACAACGAAAACGGTACGAACCGCTGGTGGGACCGCGCTTCGCAATGCGGAAACTGCCAGATGGGTATTTTCATGCACGCCGACTGCAGCACCAATGAAGGCGATTGTCATTACCAGCAGCAAAGCGGCCTGTTCAACCCAGGTAGGGGTTGCATTGAGAACATAGCGGCCAAAGACCAGCCAGCCAAAAATCACTGTCAAAACAACCAGGGAAACGCCAGTCACGACCCGACAAATTGCCGCGAGAATATCGAGGAAACGATCGATTTTCTGCAAATAGGCAGGCGCTGAACTGGATGGTTTTTCTTCAGTCAACCTGGCTCTCCGGTCAAGCTGCGCACGGCCCGGTATGAGGCCGTGCGCGAAAGTTCAACGCGATGCTACTCGGTTGCCTGGATCATTTCCACCAAAGAGCGAAGATCCGGATTTGCGGAGAGATAGGTTTCATAAACCGGCTTCATCGCAGACTGGAATGGTGCCTTGTCGGCAATCTCGTTTGTCACGATACCTGCAGCTTCGACCTTCTCGCGGCTGGCCTCTTCGCGTTCGGCCCACAGCTTGCGCTGTAGTTCAGCGGATTCCTGTGCTGCTTCGGTCACTGCGACCTTCATGTCATCGGAAAGGGCATTGTAGACATCAGCATTTATGCAGATGCATTCGGGGATGATCAGGTGCTGGCTCAATGAATAGAAGCCTGCAACCTCGAAATGACCGGTCGATTCATAGGACGGCCAGTTGTTCTCGGCGCCGTCGACGACACCGGTCTTGAGCGCCTGATAGACTTCAGCAAAGGCCATGGGCGATGGATTGCCACCGAGTTCGGAGATCATGCCGGAATACAGGTCATTATTCATGACCCGCACCTTCATGCCTTCAACATCGGCCGGCGAGTTGATCGCCTTTGCGCCGTTGTAGAAGGACCGGGCACCGGCATCATACCAAGCCAGTGGGACGAGGCCCTTTTCGGTCATACCCTTTGCGATCGCCTTGCCGCCTTCGCCTTCAAGGACGCGGAACATGTGCGGCACATCCTTAAAGATGAACGGTAAGGAAACGACATTGGCCTCTGCCGCGACTGGTCCGATCGGACCAAGGTTGAAATTGCCGACCTCGATTCCGCCGAGTCTGACCTGCTCAATTGCATCAGGCTGGCTGCCCAGCACGCCGCCATGGTAGTTTTTCAAGGTAATCTCGCCGCCGGTCTTCTCAGCCAGCAGCTCAGCAAATTTGTCCATTGCAATTGTGTTCGGATAGCCATCGACATGGATGTTCCAGGCTTTCCATTCGGCAGCCAGGGCAAACGATGCCGATGCTGCCAACAGGATACCGGCCGCACACGCGGTGCCGAGATCTTTCACGAAGCCAAGTTTAATTTTCATGTTGTGTTTTCCTCCCTGTAGGGCTCTCAATAAAAGGAGCCAAGTTGAACCAATTGTCCGACTGCAAGCCCGGGCAATGAAGTTTGACAGGCCTAAAATACTAGCATACTAGTTTTCTTTAGCAAGTGATTTTTTGCTTTTGCAATTCCGCAACTGTGCAAATGGAGCTGTTTGAAGACATGACCGAACCGTCCCGAAACCAGGAAAACGGGCTCCTTGATCCCAACCGGCTTTTTCCGGTGGAGAACAGGGCCAGGGGCATTGCACAGATGCTATTTGGTGAAGTGGAACAGCTTCCAATCATCAGCCCGCATGGGCACACCGATCCGCGCTGGTATGCCGAAAACAAGGCGTTTGGAAATGCGACTGATCTGATCGTAAAGCCTGATCACTACCTGTTGCGGATGCTCGTCAGCCAGGGAATAAGCCTCGATGATCTGGGGATACCCCGCAACGGCGTGGCGCCTAATATTGATCCGCGGCAGGTATGGCAATTGTTTGCCGAGCAGTATTATCTGTTTCGCGGTACCCCAAGCCGGATGTGGCTCGACCATACATTCTCGACCCTGTTCGGGCTGGATGTGCCCTTGGGTGCTGACACTGCAGACCAATATTATGAAACGATCAATGAACACCTGGCACTGCCTGAATTCCTGCCCCGGGCGCTGTTCGAGCGCTTCAATATCGAAGTAATCGCCACCACCGAGAGCGCTCTGGATAATCTTGAATATCATGATGCGATCCTGGCCTCCGACTGGAACCATCGCGTGGTGACTACCTATCGGCCCGACAGCGTTATCGATCCGGACTTTGAAGGATTTGCAGAAAATGTCCGCAAGTTCGGTGAGCTGACATCAAGCGATACGACAAGCTATTCCGGATATCTGGATGCGCACCGGATCCGCCGGCAGTATTTCCGGAAACGTGGTGCGACAGCCACCGATCATGGCCACCCGACATCAAGAACCGCTGCACTTCCCGATCGTGATGCATCGGCGCTGTTTGAAAGCGTGATCGCCGGTAAGCACACGGAAGCGGAGGCGGAAATGTTCCGCGCGCAGATGCTGACGGAAATGGCGCGGATGAGCGTGGAGGACGGGCTGGTCATGCAAATCCATCCCGGTTCGAGACGCAATCACAGCGATGAAATCATGAAACACTACGGCCGGGACAAGGGTTTCGACATTCCATCGCAGACCAATTATGTCGATGCCTTGAAGCCACTGTTGGATGAGGTCGGCCTTGAGCCCAATCTGACGCTGATCCTTTTCACGCTTGATGAAACCGCCTATAGCCGCGAGCTGGCGCCTCTGGCCGGTGCCTATCCCTGTCTGAGACTTGGTCCGGCGTGGTGGTTCTATGACAGCCCGGAAGGCATGATGCGGTATCGGCAGTTGGTTACGGAAACTGCGGGCTTCTACAATACTGTCGGTTTCAATGATGATACGCGTGCGTTTTGTTCAATTCCGGCCAGACATGACATGGCGCGACGTGTGGATTGTGCATTCCTGGCAGACACTGTTGCGCGCGGAATGTTGCGCGAAGCGGAGGCTGTCGAATTGGCGCATGATCTTGCCTATGGCCTGGCGAAAAAGGCATATCGGTTATGACGGAACGTCTCAGCGAAGCAGCGTTGGCAATCACTCCGGCAGACAGGCCCAGAGCAGGTATTGTGCACCTGGGACTTGGTGCTTTTTTTCGTGCCCATGGGGTAAGTTATATCCATGAGGCGCGGCAAGCTTCCGGCGGGGATTGGGGCATTATCGGCGTCAGTCTAAAGCGTCCCGTTCAGCGCGACCTGCTTGCACCGCAGGATTTTTTGTATACGGCAATCGAGCGACAGGCTGATCGTCCGAAATTCCGGCACTATGACGATATTGTCGATGTGCTTGTTGCTCCTGAAGATCCGCTGGCGGTGACAGAGGCAATGGCTGATCCGGCGATCAGGATCGTTTCCCTGACGATTACCGAAAAGGGATATTGTCTCGATCCGGCTACGGGCCACCTTGACCTGGACCATATTGAGATTTCTCATGATCTTGAAAACATTCAACAGCCGGTCAGTGCGATTGGCTTTCTGGTTGGTGCGTTGGCATTGCGCCGCGCCAGAGGGGTGCGCCCGTTTACGATATTGAGCTGTGACAACATCTCCGAAAATGGCCACACCGTAAAACGCGCAGTATTGGAGTTTGCCGGGAGAATTGATCCGGAACTGGGCAGATGGATTGAAGCCGAGGCCCAATTTCCCTGTACCATGGTGGACCGGATCGTACCTGCGATCACCGAGGATGATCTGGATGAATGTGCGGCAGAGACCGGGTTTTTGGATTTGTCGCCCGTCGGTCATGAGCCATTTCGGCAATGGGTCATTGAGGATGATTTTGTCGATGGTGACCGTCCAGATCTGGCCAAGGCCGGCGCGCAGCTTGTTGACGATACGATTCCCTTCGAGATTATGAAGCTTCGCTGTCTGAACGGTAGCCACTCGTCCCTGGCTTATCTCGGATATCTTGCGGGTCACAAAACCATTGCCGATACGGTGAATGACGAACTGTTTTCCAGCTTTATCCGGCAGCAATGGAAGACTGAGATTGTTCCCACCTTGGCTCCAATTGCCGGTGTCGACTACATTGAATACTGCGAAAAACTGCATGAACGTTATGCCAACCCGTCAATTCGACACTCCACCTGGCAGATTGCGATGGATGGAACGCAGAAATTGCCACAGCGG
>JBCCEP010000270.1:0-5925 GCA_039030215.1 Pseudomonadota bacterium | reverse complement strand
ATGATTGCAACCAACGGTAAATCGACTCGCTCCCTTCGGGTCATTGCCATGGGTGCCGCCTGACGAAACCTGGCCGTCAGCTTGAATGCTGAATCATAGTCACCGATTGAATTAAACGTGGCGGCGCGCGCCGAGTACCATTCATGATCAGCCCCAACCGGTCTAGTCTCCTCAAGCAAGTCTGCCGCCTCAGAGAATTTTCGATCAGCCCACAAAATTCTGGCAAGTTGCAGTTTAACATTTCTATCTTTAGGGACGGTCGCTGCGAGCAATCTGGCAAGCTCCAAAGCTTGACCAGTTTTTCCTTGTTGTCGCAGCCTGGCAATCGCATTTCTTATTGCGTTGTATTCGGGAGATCCGGTCAACACCTGCTTGGGAAAGTCGATATTCGAGACGTCAGAAAAAACGCCTTGTACCAGCTGTTCAAGTTGCGATACGATGACTGAAGGTCGTGGCTTAGCCATGTGAACTCTGCTTTTTTCTTGAGCCAAATTTCCTTTATGTGTAACAAAAACATGGTTCGTTGAATAGCGATTTGAACACACGACCCTGTCAGCAATAATAACGAAGCAGCGCCATGATTAAGCCGGAAGTTGAAGTAAATTCCGTCTCGGAGATGACTCTTGGTGAATGGGAGTTATTGGTCCAGATGATGAACCGGCATGGTTGCGCTCATCTTGTCCAGTCCGGTAATCCCGATGGCCCTGTCGAAAGCCTGCGTTCCCTTGGTAACCGGTTTGGAAAACCTGTTTATCACAAGCTTTCAGACGATTACGGAATTCATCCAATCCGTTATATTCCTGGTTTTCCCGAATATGCCAATGCAAATTTCGAGGATTTGGGATTGCATACAGATGGATCGTTTGAAGATGATCCACCTGTTTTCATGATGATCTATTGTGAAACACCTGCTGAAGATGGCGGTGATTCCACCCTTGCATCCGGTGACGTGTTATATACTCATCTCCACCAAAATAATCCTGAATATCTGGATGCATTGTGCAAGCCCGCTGCCTTCAAGATTTCACGAGACGATCGAACCGCAAGCAGGAGCGTGTTTCTTGCAATTGGCGACCGATATCGGCTTGCCTATCGTTCCGGCAGCGATGTCCGGCTCGAAGTGGATCCAGGGGCAGCGGAAGCGTTCGAATATGTTCGAAACTGGTTGCTGGACCCGGAAAACTATTTTGTCTTCAAGCTGCGGCCAGGTGAAATACTGATTTTCGACAATACCAGAATGCTACATGGCAGGACTGGTTTCTCTCCTGATGCACATCGTTCATTATATGGGCTGTGGTGTGATGGCGGTGAAGGTCGGGATAATGCCCTATTGAGCGGTATAGACCCGAATTAAATCCAATTCCGGCATCGTTTTTAACGCGGCAAACGAAACAGTAATTCGTACCATCAGTGCAAAAATAAAAGGCCCGGGATAATCCCGGGCCTTAAATCGTTATTTGTCCAATCAGGTGATTAGAAGGAGCGAACTACGCGAACACCCCAGACGCCGTAGTTGCCGTTGCCTGGCTGGTTACCATTTGAGAGCCGTTCGTTCTCAAATGTGTAGGCGCTGTAGTCCAACTGAACCAGAAGACCTGATACAACGTTCCATGCAACACCGACTGACCAGTTGGTCGCACTGTTGTCACCGGTATCTGTACCACAGTAGTTACAGTTGGTGCCGTTATACTGATCTGAGTAGTCAGAATATCCACCGAACAGGACCATGTTGTCGGTCAGGTTCATCTTGGCGGTTACACCCCAGGTGTGACCCTTGACGTAATCGGTATCGCCATTGTCTGCTTCATACCAGCCGCCGATTGCAAAACCTGGTGCCCAAGAGCTCAGGTCATAATCTGCACGGAAACGATAGGCAGCAGCAGCTTCCTGGTTGTCGTAGTAGACCAGACCAGCCAGTGACAATCCACCACCTGACCAGGTGATACCACCATATACGTCAGGAGCGCCTGGCTCACCAGTACGGTCGTTTATTTCGGTACCGACTGTCGCTGTGAAGCCATTGGCTGCATAGGTATATTCGAAGAACAGACCATCAGGATTGTTGAACAGACCATCATAGCGTGCGTTGTAGTAACCATCGCCACCACCACGGTTCCAGTATGAGTCTGAATAACCCATGAAGAAGCCGGCAATAGAGATTGTTGCCTGGTCAACGTTCACACCAGCCTGGCCGATGCCTTCGTCGCGAGAGATATGGTCGTTATGGCCTTCGCCGATGACACCATTCGCGTTTTCACCTTCACCGCGGTTCTGACTTGCGGAAGCGGTGAAACGAATACGTGAAGCCAATGTACCATATTCGGTTTCATTGCTTGCGCGTACGTTCAAGCGAGCACGATAGTCAGCATCATGCGCTGATGTTTCGACGTTCTCATAATATTCGTCATGATAATGTTCTGATTCATACTGAACACGAACATCGCCATCGAACTTGATGCAGGTTTCCGTGCCGGGGATATACCACCAGCCGGCACCATACGCGTCACAGACGCGTACATATTCTACGGGCTCGGGCTCGATGATGATTGCATCAGCTGCGCGGGCACCGGACACTGCGACCATCACTGCCGCTGAACCCAGAAGAAGGGTCTTGATTTTCATTGTCCTGACCTCCAGTCAAAAACATTATAATTATGAGCTAGGATACCGAATTAAACTTTATGCGGCTGACCTGCCCTGAACCAACGGCTTGGACTTGCGCCCTTACCTGATGCTGAAAATACAAAAAGCTTCTGTCAGTGCAACGCCTATCTGGCCTCAAATCCGGCTACAGGTTGCTTCT
Organism: Pseudomonadota bacterium; assembly: GCA_039030215.1. Lineage (GTDB taxonomy): Bacteria > Pseudomonadota > Alphaproteobacteria > Rhizobiales > Rhizobiaceae > BOKV01. Next base: position 3,122 of record JBCCEP010000270.1, on the reverse strand, counting down.
ATTTCGAATGTTGCACAAAGGACACATATTTTGGGGTCTCCCGCCGCTGAACTGTTAACAAGAGGTTAAAAAAACAGGTAAAAACAAAGGAAATCCCTTGTTTGGCGAGAGAATCACGACAACAGCAAGAATCAATTCTGCGGCCAACGCTCTAATTTATGCTGCGAAAAATTCGGGACTGCTTGATTCGGCAAATGCAGTTGCGTTATCTCAGCGCGACATCGCCCGTATGGATGTTATAGATCCCATGCTGGAATGAACGAAAGTAGACGGAAACATCATATGGTGCAGTCAATCCCGGTAAATCAGCTGCCAATCGCCAAGCGGGTGGCCTTGTTATCGCAATTGCGGGCAGCCGTTAAAAGGGATCCCAAGAATGCGCAGCTGCATCTGGATATCGCCGGACTGATGATTGGTGAAAAGAATGTCGAAGGGGCAATTCCACATTACAAGCGTGCCTTGGCGCTGCAGAAGCGAAATCCCGATATCCTGCGCAAGTTGGTAGGTGCGCATTTCGATCTTCAGCAGAACAAAGAAGCGCGCAAATACGCCAGAAAATTGTGCCAGTTGGAGCCGCGTGTTGCAAAGAACCATAAAGATCTGGGTCTGGTACTTGAATATTCAGGTAATCCGAACGGCGCGATTGAGGCATATGAGAGGGCCAACCGGCTGGAGCCGGGCGATGCCGAGACCCTCCACGATATCGGAAGATGCTATGGCCTGAACGGAAAATTTGATGAAGCTCGAAGGAACTACGAGGCAGCGCTTGCTGCTGACCCGGGTTTTGCCATCGCCTATTATTCACTATCGACCTTGAAAAAATTCACACAGGAGACGGCAAAGCCGTTTGTCGAACAGATAATAAGTGCAATTCCGACGACCAAAGAGCCTTCAGTATTAGCCAATCTTCATTATGCGGCAGGAAAGGCTCTGCAGGATGCCGGTGCGCATGACGATGCGTTCCCCTGGTTTCAAAAAGCCAATGACGTCAGAGCGCCAACAAACCCGCCATCGATTTCAATTCCTTTCCAAAACAGCAAGGATGCATTCAACGCGGATTACTTTTCTGCAAGGGGCAAAGTCGGATTGGATACCGACCAACCGATATTCGTCTTTGGCATGCCGCGCTCGGGAACAACCTTGATCGAGAGCCTTTGCGGCTCCCACTCACAAATAACAGCAGGTGATGAGCAGGTGTTCATGGGCAGGATCGCCAAGCGGCTTGGCCGCGATTCCGACATACCGGGCGTTTTCCCGGAAACAATCCATGGATTGGGCAGTCGTGATATCCGGAAGTTGGCAGAAGAGTATCTGGAATTGTGCAAGCCGATATCCGGAACGACACCGCACTTTACTGAAAAACTGCCACATAATTTCATGCATCTTGGCCTGATCGCGATAATGTTTCCAAATGCCAAACTGATACATTGCCGCCGGCATCCGCTGGACAACTGCTTTTCTTTGTTTTCCAATTCGATGCAGCCGGCCCACAATAGATACAAGACCGATCTTACCCGGCTCGGACTTTATTACCGCCAATATCTGGAGCTGATGGATCATTGGCGAAAACATCTGCCCATGCAGATGCACGAAGTCTATTATGAAGATGTCGTGGCCAATACCGAATTAAACGCCCACCGCCTGATCGATTATCTGGGTCTGGATTGGGAAGATGGCGTGATGGATCGAACGAATTCGCAAAAATCCGTACGGACACTCTCTGTATGGCAAGTGCGTCAGCCAATTTATTCGACTTCACTGGGAAAGTGGCATCCATTCAAAAAGCACCTGGCGCCATTAATCGACACACTGGGTGGCTGTGTGCAGGTATATGAGGAAGAGCTGAAACGTCTGGAGAGCTCGGAAAAGTCATGAAACAAGCGCTCATCTGCCTGATTGTGGGAATATCATTGTTTGCCGGACCTGCATCTGAAGCAAACGCCCAGCGCCAAAAACCGGATCTGGAATTCACTTATAGCAACAGCGACCCGGCCTTCGAAACCGGTACCGGGCCCATTGTCACCTTGTTGTCGATTAACAATTCCTTTGTCGAACGCGGTTCAATGGATCCTTTTGCAAATTTGGCAGAAACGGACGGATTTCGCGTTGTTCGCAGACAATCCGACCTGGCAGAGGCGTTAGCTGATCCGTCTGGTATTTTGGTAATTGCTAATCCGTATCTGCCCGAATATCGGAATTTCCCGGCGATGACCCCGCCATCAGCATTTTCCGATGAACAAATTCAGGCAATTCATGACTGGGTAAACAATGGCGGCAGTCTGCTGATCCTTGCCGATCATGCACCATTAGGTGGAGGCTCCTCCAAATTGGCCGAAAAATTCGGCTTTGAGTATCTAAACGGCCATGCCGCCAATACAGCTCGCGCTGATGCGGGATATGTCCGGGTGGATATCGAATTCTCAACCGAAAATGGCTTGAACGAAGAACACCCAATTACAAATGGTCAGTCCGGCCGCAAACCGGTCAATCGGTATTATGCATTTGGAGGACAGGCATTTATCCCGCCACCAGAGGCAGTCCAGATTCTGACAATTCCCGATGGCTGGTCGGCAATATTCACCTACCGGATCAGCGCAGAATTGCAGTCAGCGCTCAGAATTGACGCCAGTGGCATGGCCCAGGGAGCAGCAATGGACTATGGCAAGGGCAGGATTGCAGTCTTTAGTGAAGCTGGCGGATTTACCAGCCAGATCATTGATGGAACGAGACGCTTTGGATTCAATACAGAAGACGGTGAGGAAAATCCCGAACTGATCCTCTCAACCCTCAGATGGCTGGCAGGATTTAACCCGTAACGGCCCTATTCTGTGACCGCTGCTTGCCTTTCTATAGGCGGGACCATGCAGCTCTGCACAAATTTCAGTCCGTTTTGGCCGACAACGAAAATATACCTTGAAATTGACCATGCGAACAGGCTACCACCGCCGGTGGAGAGGTGGCCGAGTGGTCGAAGGCGCTCCCCTGCTAAGGGAGTAGGCGGTTTGAAGCCGTCTCGAGGGTTCGAATCCCTTCCTCTCCGCCACGATCCCGCCCCCCCGATCCAACGGGTTCGTGCACCGCGCCCCGGGGCGTGTATGCGGGACTGTACGCGATGCCCTCCT
>JBCCEP010000269.1:0-5932 GCA_039030215.1 Pseudomonadota bacterium | reverse complement strand
GGGGTCCATGACTTGCGCCCTCTTCTTCAACTGGAAATCAACGACGTACTGAAAATCGAGAGCACTGATGCTGCCGCCGAGAGCCCCGCTTTAAATACACCTCTGCCCGGCACCAAACTTATCTGCTGGGTAGGTGCCGGCGAACGCTCCGAATTCATTCGGCAAAACGCCTTGCTGGCAAACATCTGGAAAGGCCTTGGGGCAACAACGTTTGTTGTGGAAGAGCCCGACCGGCATCACATGAATGTGGTGGATGGGCTGGCCGATCCGGCCAGCGCCATGTTGCAATTATTGCTGGATCTACCGCCATCAAGTCGTACTAAGGCAATCTGATTGCGCCATCCAGACGGATCGTTTCACCATTCAGATACGGATTTTCAACGATCGTTCTGGCAAGCATTCCAAATTCTGCCGGATTTCCCAGCCGTTTTGGAAAGGTCACCTGTGTCGACAGCGAATCTACGACTTCCTGTCCCAAACCTTCAAACAAGGGTGTCAAAAAAAGACCCGGCGCAATCGCACATACCCGAATACCGTAGTAGGCAAGATCGCGTGCTATCGGTAAGGTCATCCCAACAATTCCGCCTTTCGAGGCAGAATAAGCGACTTGCCCTTTCTGGCCGTCAAAAGCAGCGACAGAAGCCGTATTGACGATAACGCCCCGTTCGCCATCCGCATTCGGTTCATTTTTTTCCATCGCTTCAACCGCCAGACGCAGCGTGTTGAATGTTCCGGTCAGATTGACATCCAGTACCGTCTTGTAGAGACCGAGCGAATGCGGCCCTTCCTTGCCCATTGTTTTTTGTGCAGCCCCAATGCCGGCACAGTTGACGCAGACACTGATCTTGCCAAAACGATCAAGCGTTTTTCTAATTGCAGATTTGAGGTTATCCTCGTTCGTCACATCCGTTTGGACAAACAGACCATCTTCTCCGAACTCGGCGGCAAGCGCTTCCCCTTTTGTGACATTGGTATCGAATATTGCAACTTTGGCACCGCCCGAGACGAAATTTCTTGCGGTTGCGCCACCCAAACCGGACGACCCACCGGTTATGATTGCGCATGATTCACTCATCTTCATAATGTTCTTTCATGCTTTATGAACCAGCCAGCAAACCAGCAAGCTGCTGATAGATCAACTGAATTTTTCAAACTGCCAATAACTGCAATTGACAATATCACCAGCTGACTTGCAATTTTTCCAGGCCGTGAAAATGAAATTGGTTTCTGTACTCGGGCGGCTCGGACAGTTTCATTTTCGGCAATCGCTCGAACAAAACCCGTAGCGCAACCGCCATTTCCAGCCGCGCTAGCGGCGCGCCAAGGCAGAAATGGATGCCAGCGCCAAATGCCAGATGACCTGTTCCGCCTCTGACGAAATCCAGCCTGTCCGGGTTTGAATACCGCTTTGGATCGTGGTTTGCGGCACCAAGCAACAATGCCACACTCTGGCCTTTCCTCAGGTCAATGCCGTCGAACTCAAGATCCTCCAACACGTAGCGTGAAAACAAATGCAACGGCGGATCGAACCGGAGCAGTTCATCGACCACAGTATTTTCCGACCTGCGATCGGCCAATAGTGATGGAACATCAACCCCGTATTCGATCAATGCCTTGATTGCATTTCCAAGCGCATGAACCGTCGCTTCATGACCGGCGTTCAACAACAGAATGCAAATATTGACCAATTCGTCATGGGTAAGCGTATCGCCGGTTTCAGAAGCAGCAATCAGAGAACTGATCAAATCATCGCGCGGCGATTTGCTACGTTCCATTGCATATTCGCTGATGAATGCACAAAAGGCATTCATCGCCTCGATGGCACGATCTTCCGTCTCGCGGGTTCGATTGAAGTGATACATGGCCACCATTCGGTGCGACCATTCCAGCAATTGATCCGACATCGAAACCGGCACACCCAGTAGCTCGCAGATCACAACGACAGGAATTTTCTCCGCATAGGCAGGCAGTAGATCGATCTGGCCCTTTTCCTCGAACGCATCTATCAAAGCGTGCGCAAGCGTCTCGATGCGCATACGCATGGATTCGATATTGCGAGAGACAAAGGCCCGATTCACCAGATTGCGCAACCGCGTATGGGCAGGCGGCTCGCGCTCCAGCATTGAACGCGCTTCGAACTCATAAAACGAGGCAAGGTGATCCGGGATCGGATCCAGCCCGGCCCCTTCGCGGCTCATTACATGGGTGATTTCCCGCCCAAACCTGCGATCCCGCAAAATTGCGTTGACTACCCGATAGTCGCAAAACGCGACCTTGTCATATTCCTCCCAGTAGACCGCCGGGCCGAGGTTTCGCATTGCCTGATAGAATGGATACGGATCGTTGAAAAACTCCGGATCGTCCGGCCGCGCAGAAAAACGGGGTAAATTCATCATGTAATGGCCACGAACTTGTTGCGCCCGGGCAGGCGTTGCACCTTAGTCGCCATCCTGTTCGACCTGTACCTGCTCCCCACACGCACTATAGGCCGCCTGGCGAATTCTCTCGGCAAAATCGCGCGCATAGGATCGCTGTGAATAAAGAACGAATTGGCCAGCGTCTGTATCCTCGCACAACAGGATCGCCGGCATGGCTTCCAGAGAAGTGCGCGCTGCGCTACCGCCGGTAAACTCTGAAGGATGCAGATCCAATCCTATCAGCTTTTCAAGCACGGTCCTGACTTTGTCGCCAGCGAGATGCCAGCCGACCCAACCATCAGATTGATCGGTTATTGCGGCAAGTTTCTTTATTGCAACCGGAATTTTCCCCGAATATCCGATCAGCAACCACTGGCCAGGCCCGGTAGCAGCGATCCGGCAGGGTTTCGTCGAGGTTCCCCCGACTGCAAACCGGCCATTTTCGGGCAATTCACACAAAAATGTTTTCTTCACAGCAGCGTTGAATTTCTCGGAACTCCCGGACACCGAAATCCAATATTTGGGCTCGTTTTCCATCTCTAACAGGGAGAACCCTTCCCAGTTTTCGATGACCAGCTCGGCAAGGCCAAGCCCTGACTTCCGGATGAGCACAAAATCAGACACGCACACGCTCCCCTTGCGGATCGACAAATTGCGGAGCGCAGATCTCTACCTCGATATCCTTGCCCCGCAGCAAATCGACAGCCCTGACTGTCTCAGCCAGACGCTCATTTCCATGCTTGATGAAGCCTAATCCGATCGAATGCCCAAGCGCCGGCGAAAAACACGCCGAACTCAACCAGCCTTCATCATTGGCAGTTTCAGCTTCCCGGTTTATCCCGATAAAATGCGCTCCGGCACTTAATTCATCTTCAAGATCAACAGGTTTGAACCCGGCAAAAACCATTCTTTCAGGATCCGCCAGTCCTTGTCGTTGCGACAAAACTTTTCCGACACAGTCCTTCTTCTTCGAAACCATTCGACCAAGCCCGAGATCTCCTGCCGTCGTCTGGCCATTGAGTTCGCCGGCTGTCGGATAGCCTTTCTCGATACGCAATACGTTGAGCGCTTCCAGGCCATAAGGTGAGATCTCATATTCTGCACCAGCTTGCATAATCGTGCGGATTAGCGAATCGCCATAGGACGCATCGACCGCTAGTTCATAGGCAAGCTCTCCGGAAAACGATATCCTGAACAGCCGCGCCGGTACCCCACCGCAAATACTGATCTCCCGGCATGCCATGAACGGAAAAGCCTCGGCTGATATCGCCTCCCTGTCATCCAGCAACAATTCCAGAACAGCACGCGAATTTGGCCCGGCAATCGCAAATTGTGCATATTGGTCGGTGACAGATACCAGATGGACATCGAGATCCGGCCAGAGCACCTGCGCACAGAAATCCGCATGTTGCATCACATGCCCGGCATGGCCGGTTGTTGTCGTGATCAGATAGTGATTTTCCGCCAGCCGCGCGACCGTCCCGTCATCCATTGCGAAGCCGTCTTCGCGCAACATCAGTCCATACCGAACCTTGCCTACCTCAAGCGTCGAGATCATGTTGCAATATAAATGATCCAGATACTGACCGGCATCCTTGCCCTTCACGTCAATCTTGCCGAGCGTCGAAACGTCACAGACGCCGACCGATTTGCGAACTGCCATGGCTTCGCGGTCACAGCTCTCACGCCAGGTCTTTTCGCCAATCTTGGGATACCACTGCGCACGTAGCCAAAGTCCGGCTTCGGTAAAGACCGCATTCTGCTCCTTCGCCCAATCATGGGAAGGCGTCAGACGCAAGGGCCGATAGGACTTGCCGCAAGCACGCCCGGCGAATGCCGACAGTGCGACCGGAACATACGGCGGCCGGAAAATTGTGGTCCCGGTTTCCGGTATCGTTTTTCCGGATTTCGCCGCCAGGATTGCAAGGGCTGCCACATTGGCGGTCTTGCCCTGATCGGTCGCCATGCCGAGTGTCGTATATCGCTTCATATGCTCGACACTCCGGAAACCTTCCCGGCGTGACAGTTCAACATCCTTCACGGTCACATCGTTTTGCTGATCCAGCCAGGCACGGCCTTTTGATTCCTTTACATGCCAGAGCGGCGCAATCGAATAAGGGGCATCCTCGGCATCCGGGATCACGCTTCTCTTCAACTTGAACCCTAAATCTTCAAGCGCCTTCTGAGTTGTCTCGGTACCCTGCGCCAGTGCTCCATGAGTTGAAAACACGCCATTTGCAGCGCCTGCAACAGCCATCCCCTGAGGCGTATCTGCACCCGGAACGAAAGCAGAAAGCCCGTCATTCCAGACCGGGCGCCCACGCCGGTGGCAAGTCAGATGCACGGTTGGGTTCCAGCCACCCGAAACCGCGAGACAATCTGCCGGCAGTTTCAATCTGCGGCCATTGGCATTGAGAATGGTAACCGATGACAAGGCAAGCCTGCCCGCCGTGCCGATAATTGTTGACCGGGTGAAAACCGGAATGTCACCGGCTTGATGGCGCACTTCCCCGATTTCTTCCGATGGCCGGCAATCGACGATTGCCTCCACCTCACAACCGGAAGAAAACAGGTGCCGCGCAGTCCGCCAGCCGTCGTCATTATTGGTGAAAACAACCGTCGAATTGCCGGGCGAAACGGCAAAACGGTTCACATAGGTTCTGACCGCAGAAGCCTGCATGATGCCCGGACGATCATTGTCGCCAAAGGCAATCGAACGCTCAATGGCACCAGCAGCAAGTATTGTCCGCTTGGCAACGATCTTCCAGTAGCACTGGCGAGGCGAACCTGCCGGCTCCTTGCCGGTCGCGTCGTTGATCTGCTCAATTGCGCCAAAAGTATCGTCATCATAACTGCCGAAAACAGTCGTGCGCGGCATCAGCCGAACATTGTCCATCTTCTCAAGTTCTTGGACCGCCCTGCCTGCCCAATCGACAGCGCTGACGCGCGCAATTTCCATCCTTTCGCAATTCAGGCGCCCACCAAAGATGAAATCCTCTTCGCACAAAATAACCCGCGCACCACACCTCCCTGCAGTAAGGGCTGCCTGCAATCCTGCAGGACCAGAACCAATCACCAACACATCACAATAGGCGCAGGCTCTGTCATACTTATCAGGATCATCGCTACCCGATAGTTTCCCCAAACCTGCTGCCCTGCGAATAATCGGTTCGTAGATTTTCTCCCAGAAAGCGGCCGGCCACATAAATGTCTTGTAATAGAATCCGGCACCGAGAAATGGTGACAGGCCGTTATTCATGCCCATCAGATCAAACTTAAGATTGGGAAAACGGTTTTGGCTGTGCGCTTCCAGACCGTCATGCAATTCAACCGCGGGCGCTTTGACATTCGGATCCGAATGCGCGCCCTTGCCTATGGTGACCAACGCATTCGGCTCTTCACTGCCTGCTGTAAAAACTCCCCGGGGCCGGTGATATTTGAACGACCGCCCGACAAGTTTCACGTCATTTGCCAGCAAAGCGGAAGCCAGCGTATCGCCTGCATAGGCCTCCATT
>JBCCEP010000268.1:0-5965 GCA_039030215.1 Pseudomonadota bacterium | reverse complement strand
AAGCGCGTCACCAGGACCATGGAACTCTCCGGTCTCGATATCTATTTCGGCGATCGCCTCTTTACCGCTTCACAGGTAAAAAACGGAAAACCGGCTCCTGATTTGTTTCTGCTTGCCGCCGAAATGCTGAATGTTCCGCGTTCCTCGTGCCTTGTGATTGAAGACTCAATTCCGGGCGTGGTAGCGGCCCAGGCAGCCGGCATGGAAGTGTGGTGGTTTAACGGCGGATGCCATTTGCATGGCATGAACAGGCAGACCCATAAGGAACTGCGCGGTGTCAAATCCTTTGACAATTGGGCTCATTTCTTTGATATGGCACCGGAATTGAAGAAGCAGACCAGCAAATTGCCGGAAGTAAATGAGCAACCGACAAGATAGTGAAACCAGCAGACTAGATGACGCGGCACGCGCTGCCTGGCTCTATTATGTTGCTGGGAATACGCAGGACGAAATCGCCCGCAAGCTGGGCGTATCCCGTCAATCCGCACAACGGCTTGTCTCACTTGCGGTTAGCGAAAAGCTTGTAAAGGTTCGGCTGGACCATCCGATTGCGAGATGCATGGAACTGAGTGTCCGCATGCGCGACAAATTTGATATGCTGATGTGCGAAATCGTACCAAGCGATCCGGATGCCCCTTCTTCTACAACCGGCATTGCGCAGGCTGGTGCAGCGGAAATGGAGCGCCACCTCAAATCCAACCATCCCAAGATTATCGCCATCGGCACGGGTAGGGCGCTTCGATCCTGCGTCGAACAATTGTCTCCGATGGATTGCCCGCAACATCGCATTGTCTCCCTTTTGGGAAACATGATGTCAGACGGGTCCGCAACCGCCTACAACGTCGTGATCCGTATGGCTGAACGGGTCAATGCACGTCATTATCCGATGCCGCTGCCTGTTTTTGCCCGTTCTTCTGATGAAAAGCGCATTCTCCACAGTCAGGAACCGGTTCACAACATTCTCGAATTGATCAGGCAGGCAGATGTCACTTTTGTCGGTATCGGCAATATGGGTACGGATGCACCGATGCATATTGACGGGTTCATCGATCGCGATGATGTCCGAGCGCTGGAACGTGCAGGGGCAATCGGAGAAATAACCAGCTGGGTCTACAACCAGGATGGTGAACTGCTGGATGGCCTAGTGAATGACCGGGTGGCCAGTGCGCCTTTGGTTCCAAATCAGGAAAATCCGATCATCGGAATCGCTGTCGGTGAACAGAAATCGGCTGCAATCCTGGGCGCTTTGCGGGGAAAATTGATCAATTCCCTGATAACCAACGAATTTACCGCCGAATTACTGCTTGCAAGTTGATTTATAACTATCTCTTGTAAAACATTGAATCGATTCAATTAAGTTTCCTTTTGCACATGCCTCCGGAATTATAATTCGTAATTCGAGGTTGACTCTTGCTCGACCCGATGCGAATAATCGCCCGGTAACTTAGCAAATGCCCATTTTGCTTTTTGGGAGGAAACCATGAAATATTTTATCCGTACCCTTTTGGGTGCGACAGCTGTATGTGCTCTTGCATCTACAGCGCTTGCAGACACAATTACCATCGCCACTGTGAACAATGGCGACATGATCCGAATGCAGGGTCTGACCGATGACTTTAAAGCGAAGACCGGTCACGACGTCGAGTGGGTGACACTTGAAGAGAACGTTCTGCGCCAACGCGTGACGCAAGACATCGCTGCAAAGGGCGGCCAGTTCGATGTGATGACCATCGGAATGTATGAAACCCCAATCTGGGCTAAACAGGATTGGTTGGTTTCGTTGGACGATCTACCGGCATCTTATGATATTGACGACATCCTACCGGCGATGAGAGCCGGACTTTCCCTTGATGGTACCCTTTATGCAGCACCGTTTTACGGTGAGAGCTCCATGATCATGTACCGTACGGATCTTATGGAAAAGGCCGGGTTGGAAATGCCCGACGCGCCAACATGGGAATTCGTTGCTGATGCAGCCCGCAAAATGACCGACAAGGACAACGAGATTTACGGCGTTTGTCTGCGCGGCAAAGCAGGTTGGGGTGAGAACATGGCGTTCATCACCACGGTTGCAAACTCATTCGGTGCTCGTTGGTTCGACGAAGACTGGAAACCACAGCTTGATTCGCCTGAATGGAAAGAGGCAATCACTTTCTATCTGGACCTGATGGAAGATGCTGGCCCTCCAGGAGCATCAACCAACGGCTTCAATGAAAATCTGGCCCTGTTCCAGCAAGGCAAATGCGGAATGTGGATCGATGCGACGGTTGCCGCATCCTTCGTGACTAATCCGAATGACTCCACCGTCGCCGACAAGGTTGGTTTCGCATTGGCTCCGGACACCGGAAAAGGCAAGCGGGCGAACTGGCTGTGGGCTTGGGCTCTGGCAATTCCTGCCGGTACTCAGAAAGAGGCCGCTGCAAAAGAGTTTATCAACTGGGCGACTTCCAAGGACTACCTAGCGTTGGTAGCTGAAAAGGAAGGCTGGGCCAACGTACCTCCAGGCAGCCGGACCTCGCTCTATGAGAACCCCGAATATGCAAAAGTGCCATTTTCAAAAATGACGCTTGAGAGCATCAACGCCGCTGATCCGAACAATCCGACGGTTGATCCGGTTCCATATGTCGGTATCCAGTTTGTGGCTATACCGGAATGGGCTGGAATCGGTACCCAGGCTGGTCAGGAATTTTCGGCAGCACTTGCCGGACAGCAAACCGGTGAAGAAGCACTTGCCAAAGCGCAAGCCCTCGTTGCGGACGAGATGGAAGCAGCAGGTTACTAACCGCTTCCTCCCAAACCGGAGGGCGGTTTCCCAAGCGCCCTCCGGTCCCTTGATCACTTAGCACATTTTTGCAAATTCTGAGACGGTAAACGCCGTCAACACAGGAGGTGTGTCTCATGGCTACGCAGCATTCACGATCAGCAGCCAGAGTCATGATGGCTCCAGCCGTAATTTTCTTATTGGCCTGGATGCTCGTTCCACTGACGATGACACTTTATTTTTCCTTCAAGCGATATTTGCCACTACGTGGTGGCGATCTGGGCTGGGTAGGATTTGAGAATTACGCCCGATTTGTTACTTCGAGTGCCTTTTGGCCCAGCGTAATAACAACACTTGTAATTGTCGGCGGCGTCCTGCTCATCACAGTTATTCTCGGCATTTTGCTGGCAATATTGCTGGATCAGCCCATGTGGGGGCAGGGCATTGTTCGTATCCTGGTGATCGCCCCCTTCTTCGTGATGCCTACCGTTTCAGCCCTGGTCTGGAAGAACATGTTCATGGACCCGGTGAACGGGCTGCTGGCACATTTATGGAAATTCTTTGGTGCGCAACCGATCGAGTGGTTAAGCGACATGCCGCTCACCTCGATAATAATGATTGTGTCCTGGCAATGGCTGCCATTTGCAACGCTCATCCTTTTGACCGCGATCCAGTCGCTTGACAGCGAGCAGCTCGAGGCGGCCGAAATGGATGGCGCGCCTATTTTGTCCAGATTCGCCTATATCACCTTGCCGCACTTGAGCAGGGCAATCACGATTGTTGTACTCATCCAGACAATCTTCCTGCTTTCAATTTTCGCGGAGATCTTCGTCACAACACAAGGTTCGTTTGGTACCAGAACGCTGACCTATCTGATCTACCAGCGCGTGCTGGAGAGCCAGAACGTCGGCCTCGGATCGGCAGGTGGCGTCTACGCAATTATTCTAGCCAATATCGTTGCCATCTTCCTGATGCGCATCGTCGGCAAAAACCTGGACGCGTGAGGAGAAAATTATGGCCCGCGCAGTTACACAACAACGCAAAACCATCAACACGATCGCAGCATGGATAGTCGGACTCCTGATATTCTTTCCAATTCTGTGGACGATCCTGACCAGTTTTAAAACCGAAGCACAGGCAATTTCTGACCCGCCAGTATTCTTGTTTTTCGACTGGACACTGGAGAACTACTCGATCGTTCAGGAACGCTCCGACTATATGCGTTTCCTTTGGAATTCGGTGATCATCGCGGGTGGGTCGACGATCATTGGTGTCATAATTGCAATACCGGCAGCCTGGTCGATGGCATTTGTTCCTTCCAAACGTACAAAGGACATCCTGTTGTGGATGCTCTCCACAAAGATGTTGCCGGCAGTCGGCGTGCTATATCCGATCTACTTGCTGTTCATCAGCCTGGGTCTGTTGGACACCAGAACCGGCCTTGTCATCGTGATGATGCTGATCAACCTGCCGATCATCGTCTGGATGCTCTACACCTACTTCAAGGAAATTCCTGGTGAAATTCTTGAGGCAGCGAGAATGGATGGCGCCTCGTTACGCTCTGAAATCCTGTATGTCCTGACACCGATGGCAATACCCGGAATCGCGTCAACAGTCCTGCTCAACTTTATCCTTGCGTGGAACGAGGCGTTCTGGACACTGAACCTGACGGCAGCAAAGGCAGCACCATTGACTGCATTCATTGCCAGTTACTCAAGCCCTGAAGGCCTGTTCTACGCCAAGCTTAGCGCGGCTTCGACCATGGCGATTGCACCAATTCTTATCATGGGCTGGTTCAGCCAAAAGCAACTTGTACGCGGCCTGACCTTCGGCGCGGTAAAATAAGGACGGAAACAATGGGAAATATTTCACTTAACAAGGTTTCCAAATCATTCGGTGACGTGAATGTCATTCCGCCCCTGGACCTCGAAATTGAAGACGGCGAGTTTGTCGTCTTCGTCGGACCATCCGGTTGCGGCAAGTCAACGCTTTTGCGGCTCATTGCCGGGCTAGAGGATACCACCAGCGGTGCCATCCATATCGATGGAAGTGACGCCACCGCTGTTCCGCCAGCCAAACGTGGCTTGGCTATGGTGTTCCAGTCTTATGCGCTTTATCCCCATATGACGGTTCGCAAGAACATTGGCTTCCCTCTGAAAATGGCTGGTGTCGACCCGGCTGAGGCAAACAAGAAAATCGAGAATGCTGCCTCGGTGCTAAATCTGTCGGACTATATGGACCGCCGACCCGGTCAGCTCTCCGGTGGTCAGCGGCAGCGTGTTGCGATCGGTCGTGCGATCGTCCGCGAACCAAGCGCCTTCCTGTTTGACGAACCGCTCTCCAACCTGGATGCAGCACTTCGGGTCAACATGCGCCTTGAGATTTCCGAACTGCACCAGCAGCTCAAGACCACGATGATCTACGTCACCCACGACCAGGTCGAGGCAATGACCATGGCTGACAAGATCGTAGTCTTGCGCGCCGGCTTCATTGAGCAAGTTGGTTCTCCGATGGAATTGTACCAAAACCCGCGCAATCTGTTTGTCGCAGGCTTCATCGGTTCGCCAAAAATGAATTTCCTTTCTGGAAAATTCGCTGAGCCCTACAATGCAGCAACGATCGGTATTCGACCCGAACACACCGATATTTCCAAGAAATCCGGAGACTGGAAGGGCACCGTTGGTGTAGCCGAACATCTGGGTTCCGACACCTTCCTCTATGTCTCTATCGAAGGTTCGGAAATGTTTACGGTTCGTGCTGATGGCGAGCTTGATGTCAATTATGGCGACACGGTCTATCTGACACCTCGCGAAGGAAAGATTCATCGATTTGATGCAGAGGGCCTTGCGCTGAAATGAAGCGGCTACAGGGCAAATCTGCGCTGATTACGGGTGCTGCCCGCGGTATTGGACTTGCTTTTGCAAAAGCCTATGTGCGCGAGGGGGCCACAGTTGCAATTGGCGACATAAACATGGAAGGCGCAGAATCTGCTGCCGCTGAAATAGGTGGGTCCGCCTATGGCATAAAGCTCGATGTTACGCGTCAGGATTCAATCGACAATGCGATCAGTACCGTAAGCGACAAGGCCGGTGGGATTGATATTCTAATCAACAACGCTGCCCTCTTCGACTTGGCACCCATCGTCGAAATCACCCGGGAAAGCTATGAGCGGTTGTTCTCGGTGAATGTTTCTGGCGCGCTTTT
>JBCCEP010000267.1:0-6026 GCA_039030215.1 Pseudomonadota bacterium | reverse complement strand
TGATCACAGGCCCGCCAAGTTAATGCAAGAATTGTAAGAGTGGGGTTCTGATATCCAGAGGATGTAAAAGCACTGCCGTCAACGACATAAACATTGTCATAACCCCAGATGCGATTATAGCGGTCTAGCACCGAATTTTTCGGACTCGATCCCATGCGCGCTGTGCCCAATTCGTGATTGTTCTTTCCAGGCGCATTCAATTTGTGGGTGATCGCCGCGCCGTCGAGTTCCAGTTTATCGGCTAGCCGCTCCATTTGGGAAACTTGCGCATCCCGCATGAGAAGCTCGTTTTCTCCCCAGGTAAAACTGATCCTTAGTTTGGGACGTCCCCACTCATCGAGTTGGGATTCGTCAAGTTCAACGCAGTTGTTCAAGTATGGAAGATCCTCGCCGAACGCATTAACCCTGATACCACCGCTATTGTCTTTAACCCGAATCTGCAGTCCCCAGCCGCGCTTCAGTTTTGAGTTATTATGAAAACTGGCCTGAAACGGGCAATAAACCAGTTCTTCGGGCTGACGCAAATACTGTCGGCTCGTCTGTTTCGTAGATAATGATATTCCTTTGAGATGGGTCATTAAGTTACAGCCGAGCCCGTGAGTGCTTTCACGCAAACCTACGCCGAGCGCATCGCGGGAGCCTAGCAGGATTCTAGTAGTTTCCAGGGTAGAAGCACAAACGAAAACAACTCGGGCAGTGATATGCTCTCGGCGACCTGTTCTGCGGTCAAAAAAACCGACCGATTCGACCTGCCTTTCTTTCGGTGCCAAATTAAGATTATTCACTACTGCCATTGAACGGATCGTAAGCCCTTCCTTGGGTGGGTAAAACACGCCGTCGGCAATTGAATCTTCAATCCAGGCACGGTAACCGGCTTTCGGTTGCCTAAAATATTTAGCTGTGTACGGACAGGCAAAAGCATTTAAGCCGAGGCGATCCCGGAGTTTACCAATAACGATGTCCTTTGACGGGTCTGCTTTACCGGCGATGCCAAATCGCTTCTCGCAGAGTCTATAGTAATCGTCTAGATCAGCCTGTCCGATTGGCCAATCAATACCGCAACCGTCATGCGAGGCCGCCTTAAACTCTTTGTCGCTCATTCTGAGCGCCACCCCTTGCCAAAACAAGGAACGGCCACCAAGACCCTGGACATGGCTCCAGTGAAATTTTTCGTGGGTACTCTCTATGTGTTGTCTGACATCATCGGCAATAAGTGGCGCTGAAAACTCGTTATATATGTAGGAATTGGGCTTGTGAGATTTATCTCCTCCAATGCTCCTCAGCTGATCTTCCAAACCTGGCCCAGCATCAAGAACAATTACATTGTAACCGCGAGTCGCAAGCAACTCAGCAGCCAATGCTCCAGATGCTCCAGCTCCAATTACGGCTATATCGAAATGATCGTTCATAAGTTCTCATGAATTTATCATCATAAGTAGGAGATTCAATGAGTTGGGCTGCGGCGATTTAACAGGATGATCCGCTCAGCAAACTGTCGAGTAAACCGAACATATTGCTCGCTTTTGGCACAAGGTGAATGTCAGCCAATGCCGTCGACCTCGTCGATATCATATACTTGAACTTTTTGAATCATGTGAAAACACGTATCGACAAACACCTGATGCTCCGCGCTTTCTTGATAAACATTATGGGCATCGATGTCGTCGAACCTAAGCACAATTGAATAAGCATAAGTTGAATCGACGACATCTCGATCAGTCGCAGCTGGACTTCCTATCCGCCGATCACGGATGTTGGGCTCATTTGTCAATAAATCGAGGCCGGTTAGAAAATTCTTTTGATCGGTTTGGCTGAGGTCATCCTTCAGCCAAAAGAACACCGTATGGGTATGCATTAAACCAACAACCTTTCCTCTTGACGATATTGATATCTGAGAATCGTATGCGGAGATCATTATCACTCGAACGGGGCCGCAATTGGCAAATAACGGAATCGTTAAGCTGATCGCTTTGTTATACGCTGCGATCTGCAATAATTAGAAGCGAGAAATTCAACCCGGAAGAAACCTAGAACAGGATGACCAAAAATGCGCTTATTTCAGATTGCTGCTGCTGCCATGGTATTGTTGCTTGCTTCCCAAGCCAATGCGGCAGAATTGACTACTAAGCAAAGTCCAAATTCAGTCAGCGCCACAGTTGATAAACTGGTCGCCGCAGTCGAGAAAGCGGGCGCGAAAGTGTTTGCACGGATTGATCATGCTGCAGGTGCATCATCAGTTGATATGGAATTGCGGCCAACCCAGTTGTTGATCTTCGGCAACCCTCAACTCGGCACACCCGCATTGCAGGCTGGTCAATCGTCAGGTCTGGATCTGCCTCTGCGTGTAGTCGTATTCGAAGATGCGGATGGCCAGGTGATTTTGGCCTATCATCCGCCAAGCAAACTTTCCGCTGATCATGGAATTCCTGCTGATGCGGAAGTCTTGAAAAAGATGACGGGCGCATTAGACAAACTCACAAATGCAGCGGTAGCACAATAAACCGATCTTGAATTTATGCTGCTAGCATAAGGCAGGACGGTTAAATTGCCCCTGCATCGCCTATTCCTGGGATCAAGGGCGCCATACAGCTTGCTCAAACCAGGTCACTCGGACAGCGCATGGCAACCCTTCGGCTATGCCTGTCCATCGTTGGCCTTAGCTTTATTGTTCGTCTGCTGAAAACTGTGGCCTTACTCGGCGGCGATCGCCTGGTGACGGCAGTAGCAAGAAGCGCGTATCGGTACTTCTGCACGTGCCACTGCCTTATCGAGTTGTAGCTTGATATGGGCCGCTTCAGTTTTTTCGCCGCGTTGCGTAAGACACTCATGCAGGCCGTGCAAGCTCCAGACATTGCCGGGATGCTGACAAGCACGGCTAAGCGTGGCGTCTAGCCCCAAGTCGGCACGATAGACGGCTTCTGCTTCATCCATCCTTCCCTGATCTATAAGCAGGGCGCCCAGCGCATGCCGGGTCGGTTGCATCCAACCCCAAGGTTCATCGTAAGGAAGGTTGTCATCCAGCGTGACAGACTTTCGCAAATGATCGAAGGCAACATCATGATTTCCCTTATGATACTCCAATTCGCCAAGCATCATGTAGCGAGCCACTTCAAGGATATCCCGACAGGTATTGTTGAAGAGCATGCGAGTTTCCGGAACCCGTTCATATGCTGCCTCGAACTGCTGGCTTTCGGCCTCAGCCTTTGCGAATTGCTGGGTATTGGCCAGCGCCACGGCCCGTGAATAATGCATCATTGCTGTCGTTACGCTGAATAGTTCAACGTCTTCCGGAAGATCCTGCTCCAATATGTCGTTCCACATCCCGAAGCGGATTAACACATGCTGTTTCATGGGAATGAAGGCCTCAAACCAGTCCGCCATGGGTCGTAAGGTTTCTGCAGGAAGCGTTTCGATCAGCTCGTCGGCTGTTTCCAGGGCCGGAGTCGGCTGGCCCAGGAACATCGCACCATATATTTTGAAGTGATAATTATGACACCGGTAAACGGAGTAGAAGTTTTCCGATCCTTCACGCACTAGAAATTTCCGATCTGCGATTATCGCCGTGTGGTTTCTGGAGACCACATTCATGTAATCACCGCACAGAACATCCACATGTGTTGGCATGTGGAGCAGATGGCCCGCATCAGGTACCAACGTACTAAGCGCGTCTCCTTGCCGTAGTGCCCGTTCTGGATGTGGCGACATCTCCATCAGGTGAATGTACATGTGAAGCAGTCCCGGATGCTCCCAGGCACCGTCCAGATTTTCGAATGCCCCATCAAGCACCGCGATCGCTTCCAGTGTGTCGGCACCCTTGGCAGGTTGGCCGGTCGGCAGATCCCAAAGCTGCCAGGGGGTCCTGTTCATGATCGCTTCGGCAAACAAGGCGCAAATATCCAGGTCATTGGAGTGGGTCGCGTGCACTTTCCGCATGGCGTCTGCGTAGGCATCGTTCCAAGGAGCGAACTCTTCAATCGAAGCATCTTCCGGATAGCGTTTGGGGATAGCCTCAATCAATGCGCGTTCAATCGGCGTAACCGTGTCCATCAGTCCGGAAGCTGCTTCGATCGACTCCCTTGCAATGGCAATTGCATCCGGCTTTTCATCTTCTTCGAAGGCTTCCCAGGGCTTGTTGTAATTCGGGCCAATGCAATAGGCGATACCCCAGTGCGCCATCGCACAATTCGGGTCAGCCTCTAGCGCTTTGCGAAAGCAGACGATCGCCTCTTCGTGATTGTAGGCATAGGTCCAAACAAGTCCCCTATCAAACCACTGCTTTGCTTCAGGTGACGAGCATGTGATGTGCCGCGTATAGTCTCCGAGATCATAGTAAGGCATCGCTCAAACTCCCGCTCAGATTTCAACAATGGATCACGATACACCAAGTTTCTTCGATTGTCGTTTGTTGGCACTTTGCGACCAAATCACGGTGTACGCTTGATCATTTCTTTCGCAATACCAATCAGCGCTCAGAGTTCCATATCTTCTATTGCTATGATGGAGTCAGATATCACGATCAAAGAGGCACCGATCTCCTTCCTGGTTTGCTAGGCCCCAAAGAAATGTCGATAGGGACGAAGGTAGCTCGCACCTAGCTGTTCAGGATATCTGCCAGTGCGCTGACTTTTGGCGAACGCACATTCTTCCGCCAGATAAGCATTGTTCGCAGCCGATTCTCACCTTGAGGTAACGGATTGATTCTCAGCCGATCCTGTTCGGGAAACGTCGATATCACGCTACGCGGAACCAAGGCCGCACCCATTCCCGCAAGAACACATCCGAGCATGGCGTGATAGGAACCCAGTTCTATCGTTCGCTCAGGCATGTCGTTTCGCTGCGCATACCACTTCTCCAGAAGGCGGCGATGGGGACAACCATGCTCGAAGACGATAATCGTCTTGGGACCCGGCATATCCTCCCCTATCGGAGGTTCACCAATAGAGGTGACAATGACGGGCTCTTCCTCAAAAGCCTCGATTGAATCAAACCTGGTATCTGCCACCGGTTCTGCGATCAGGGCTGCATCTATGTCGCCGTCGATCACGGCATTGGAAAGCTGGATCGGGTTGCCGGTCCGCAAATCCAGAACAACATCCGGATGACGTTTGGTGTAAACCGAAAGCACCGCCGGCAGTCGGACCGCGGCAGTACTTTCCATCGCCCCCAGGCGAAAGGTACCAATTGGACGCTCGGCATGCAGTGCCTCCCTCGCCTCTTCCGCGAGATCCAGAAGGCGATCAGCATATTCGAGTAACACCCGCCCCGACGACGTAAGGATAAGGCGTTTACCCTCGCGGTTAAAAAGCTTCGTATCCAGCTTGCTTTCCAACTGGCGAATCCGGGTAGTTACATTCGACTGGACTCTGTGAAGCTTCTCAGCTGCCCGCGTGATGCCGCCCTCGCGAACAACGGCAGTAAAAATACGCAAATCGGTCAGATCCATTCATCTCTCCTGAAGAATGAAATCATCATAATTATTCATTTTTAAATATTAAACAACAGCATTAGGTCTTCTTCTGTGACAGTTGCATGAATGCCGAAATTGAATCGCCCATCGTCTGGATCATAAATGCGATGGAAAAATTGCCGGAGATAGAACTGATCACACCACAACAGAAACAGATGGTTTGGAAAACCTGGGAGAAGATAGTTCCAATCGCCGATACAGCCGCCGACCTGTTCTATAGCAGGCTTTTTGAAATTGACCCGGATGTCAAAACCCTCTTCGCAAAGAGCGATATGTCGACGCAGAAAACCAAGCTCATTCAAACACTGGCTTCTGCAATATCATGTCTCGATTCTACTGAGACGTTGAAACCGCTACTCGTCGATCTTGGTCGAAAACACGCAGATTACGGCGTTGTTGCGAGCCACTACGAAACAGTTGGATCGGCATTGCTGTGGACACTTGAACAGGGGCTTGGCGAAGACTGGACGCCGGAAGCAGCTGCCGGATGGACTGCAGCTTACATCTTCATTGCTGAAACCATGCAAAGCGGAGCGAATACTCCGCCCGTGACCGATAC
>JBCCEP010000266.1:0-6094 GCA_039030215.1 Pseudomonadota bacterium | reverse complement strand
GTGGCTCATTGCTTGCGCCGTCACAAAGGACTGATGGTGATTACCAATAATCTGAATGTTGCGATGATCCTGTCGGAGGCGCCTGACGTCGACCTTGTCGTTTCCGGCGGAATGGTGCGGAAGAGCGATGGTGGCATTGTTGGTGCTGCGGCTGTCGATCTTATCAAGCAATTCAAGGTCGATTATGCGGTTATTGGCGCTTCGGCAATTGATGGGGAGGGCGCTCTTCTCGACTTTGATTATCGTGAAGTGCGAGTCGCACAGGCAATTCTCTCTCAGGCGCGTCAGAAAATACTGGTTGCCGACGCGTCCAAGTTCGAACGAAGGGCGCCAGTGCAGATCGGTCACATCTCTGAGATGGATATTTTTGTGACTGATGCGCCGCCAGCCGATGATATCCGCGAATTATGTCTTGCCTCTGATGTCGAATTGATCGTCAGCGATCAACGTGAATATGCGAGTGTTGAGTAATGGCAAAGAAACCCGCGACCCAGCCAAAGGCGACCGTTGACCATTTTGACATCATGGTCGTTGGCGGCGGTATCAATGGCGCGGGGATCGCACGGGATGCGGCAGGCAGGGGATATTCAGTCTGCCTTTGTGATGCGGGCGATTTCGGTGGTGGAACATCGTCTGCCTCGACGAAACTCGTTCATGGCGGTTTGCGCTATCTTGAACATTATGAATTTCGGCTGGTCCGTGAATCGTTGATGGAACGCGAGGTGTTGTGGCAGATGGCGCCGCACATCATCTGGCCGCTGCGGTTCATATTACCTTATCATTCAGGACTACGGCCGGCATGGTTATTAAGACTGGGCCTGTTTCTTTACGACAATCTGGGCGGAAGAAAACTTCTGCCTGGTACCAAGACGCTCGATTTGAAAAGTGAACCACCAGGTAATCCGCTTAAGGAAGAATTCCGAAAGGGCTTTGAATATTCGGATTGCTGGGTCGAGGATTCCCGTATGGTCATCCTGAACCTAAGGGATGCCCAGGAAAAAGGGGCCGATGTCAGGCCCCGAACCGCGCTCAAGCAGGCACGCCATGAGGACGGCAAATGGTCGCTTCAGCTCAAGGATGCGAAGTCCGGCAAAATTTCGCTGGTCACTTCCTCGCTTGTCGTGAATGCGACTGGACCCTATGTCGACCAGGTTCTAAATACCGCGTTTGGCCGCAATGACGCCCATCATGTACGCCTGGTCCGCGGCAGTCATATCGTCATTGCGAAGAAGTACAAACACGATCGTTGTTACATATTCCAGAATTCCGATGACCGAATAATTTTTGCCATCCCCTATGAACGAAAATACACGCTTATCGGAACCACGGATGTCGAGCATGGCGAGATGGATGCGAAACCCGAAATAACCCCGGAAGAGACTGAATATCTGTGTGAGATGGCCAGTGAGTATTTTGCTGAACCGGTAAGCAAGACGGATATTGTCTGGACCTATTCCGGCGTTCGTCCGCTATTTGATGATGGCGCATCCAAGGCCCAGGAAGCGACGCGCGATTATGTGCTGCAACCGGATGAAAGCCTCGGAAGCGGTACGCTGATCAATATTTTTGGCGGCAAGATCACCACCTTCCGGCGGTTGGCTGAATCGATGATGGAGATGATCGAGGAACGCCTTGGAAAACGGGGACCAGCCTGGACAAGAGGTGCCGTGCTGCCAGGAGGAGATTTCCCGGTTTCAGGATTTGACAAACTGGTTTCCGATCTCGCCGGCAAATTTCCCTTTGTTCCAGCCGATTTACTGACCCGTCTGGCGCGAGATTATGGCACCGATTGCAAGGTGATGCTCGATGGAGCGTCCTCGATCAAGGACATGGGCAAGCATTTCGGTAATGAATTATATGAGCGGGAAGTGGCCTATCTTATGGATAAGGAATGGGCCATGGCGGCGGAAGATGTCCTGTTTCGCCGGACCCGGCTAGGGATAGCGATGACCGCTCGCCAGATTTCGGCGCTCGAAAAATTCATGCAGGCCAAGACCAAGGTTTCCGGTTAAGGCAAGCGCGCTCAGCCATATGATTGGTGCAATTCAATTGACTGTCAGAAGACATTTGCCGGCGTGCAGGACCGGCGCCTCTACAACCTTCGTATAAACAGAATTGTTGCGTTCTTCGGTTGTGATTGCAACAATTGAAACGTTTGGGCATGCGCCGGAAACGTGACTGTTACCGAGCGCGCCCATATGACTGCCAGCGACGGACCGGATCGGTAGTAACCAACGGTAATCGTATAAAGTTGATCAAGGGAAACGAAAGGGCATTCAAATGACCGGGACCAATACAGAAAATACAGCAGATAATGGCGTCAATGTAGAAGCATTGATCGGAGCACGTGAAGCGTTGACCGAAGCGCCGGAAGCTGCACAGTTCAAGTGGCGTACTTCCAGCAAATGGATGAATGGTACGCACAGCAAGACTACAATCAACAGTTTCTTCGGCCTCGGGGAAGAACAATCCCGCGGCAAGGAATTCAGCGTTGAAACAGATCATCCCGAAGTTTTTGCTGCCGAAGACAATGCGCCGACACCGGTAGAAGTGGTATTGGCAGGGCTCGCCGGTTGTCTGGCTGCGGGCGTTGCCGCTGTTGCACAACATCGCGGCGTGCAACTACGTTCGGTCGAAGCAACGATCGAAGGCGATATGGATATTCAGGGCATATTGGGAATTGATGACGAAGTACGGAATGGCTTCGGTGATATCCGTGTACAATTCGACATTGATGCAGATGCCAGCGAAGACGACATCAAGGCGATTGTCGCACAATCACAAAAGCGTTCAGCGGTTTTTGACCTGGTGACAAATCCAACCAATGTTTTCGTAAACGTAAACTAACTTCTTCTTAGAAAACGAAACTCAAGGAGCGGGTGTCGTGAAAAAGATTGCGACCGTCATAATAGGCGCCGGTCAGGCCGGGCTCGCCATGAGCAAGCATCTCGCCGATCGGTCGGTGGAACATGTTCTGCTGGAGCGCGGCGAGGTGGCAAATTCCTGGCGCACGGAACGTTGGGATTCGCTGAAGCTGCTTACTCCCAATTGGCAAAGCCGGCTGCCGGGCTATGCCTATGAGGGCAATAATCCCGATGGCTATATGGATATGAAGCAAGTCATCAGCTTTCTAGACAAATATTCGGAGAGAATTGCCGCTCCCGTCGAATGCCAAACCAATGTGCATTCTGTAAAACAGGCGGATAAGGGTTATCTGGTCAGCACCAACCAGGGTGAATGGCAGTGTGAAAAGCTGGTTCTGGCAAACGGCGCCTGCAACATTGCCTCGGTGCCTAAATTTGCTGCCGACTTACCGAGCGACATCGAGAGCATAACCCCATTGCAATATCGCAACCCTGATCAGCTTCCTGATGGTGGCGTTCTGGTCGTTGGTGCATCTGCGACCGGGCTTCAGCTAGCCATGGAAATTCAGGCATCCGGCCGACAGGTAACAATCTGCGTGGGCGAACATGTCCGCGTCCCCCGTGTCTATCGCGGTCGTGATATCAAATGGTGGATGGATGTCGCCGGTGTCCTCGACATGGACTACCATGAGGTTGACGATATCAATCGCGCACGGCGCGTTCCTTCGCTTCAATTGGCAGGATCCGACAATCGCGACGATATGGATCTCAATGCAGTAGACGATATCGGCGTACGCAAGGTCGGCAGACTGGCAGGAATACGCGACGGAAAAGCAATGTTCTCCGGTTCCCTGGCCAATGTCTGTGCGCTGGCCGATCTTAAGATGAACCGGTTGCTTAATACACTCGACGAGTGGGCAACCGAAAATGACATGGACCGCAAGGTTGCTAGCCCACACAGATTTGAATCGACGCGGATTGACGAAAAATCGCCGCTGGGTATGGACCTTGCTGCCGAAGGCATCAAAAGCGTGATCTGGGCGACCGGATTCCGCCCTGATTACTCCTGGCTTGATGTTCCGGTGTTCGACCGCAAGGGTCGTATCCGGCACGATGGCGGCGTGGCTGAGGTGCCCGGACTTTACGTAATGGGTCTGCCATTTCTGCGTCGGCGCAAATCATCCCTTATCGACGGTGTCGGTGATGATGCAAAAATTCTGAGCGATCATCTGTATTCCGCGCTTTACAGCAAGGCTGCATGAAAAGATGGCTGATATGTCGAACATCGTCGGTATGAATCGCTACGATTTTGTTGTGGTGGGTGCACGCTGCGCCGGAGCGTCAGTCGCGATGTTGCTGGCGCGCGCCGGTGCAAAGGTTCTGGTGATCGACCGCCAGGAATATGGCAGTGACCGGCTTTCAACCCATGCGCTGATGCGCGGAGCCGTCATGCAACTGAACCACTGGGGTGTGCTGGACAGGTTGATAGAGCTGGGCACACCGAAAATCACACAGACTGTTTTTCGTTATGGCGATGAGGCCGTACCTGTTGCAATCAAGCCCGAAGGGTGTGTGGATTGCCTGATCGCACCGCGCCGAACCGTTCTCGACCGGGTGTTGGTCGATGCAGCAAGAAGTGCGGGCGCGGAGTTCCGCTTTGGCGTGGTGCTGACGGATTTCGTACGCACCGATACCGGCCGAATTTTTGGAGTCCTGGTCAATGACAGGGACGGGAACACGGTCGAGATCAAGACAGATATGGTGATCGGTGCCGATGGCCGTCAGTCGCAAGTTGCCAAACTGGCCGGTGCCCAGATCTACCGGCAAGGCAAACATGCTTCTGCATCAGTCTATGGTTACTATGAAGGTGCTGATCTTGGCGGTTCCCAATGGTACTTCGGTGATAACACTGCCGCAGGAACGATCCCGACGAATGATGGTCAAACCTGCGTATTTGTTAATGTTCCTGCATCGAAGTATAGCGAGATCTTTCGGGGTGATTTACCCGGTGGATTTATGGAAACTGCAAGGGCGAACTCAGCCGATCTAGCAGAGCAGCTTGGCGAGGCACGTTTGTCAGGCAAATTGCGTGGTTTCCTGGGCTGTCCAGGGTATTTCCGCCAAGCCTATGGCGATGGCTGGGCGCTTGTTGGTGATGCCGGATATTTCAAGGATCCGATGACTGCCCACGGAATCACTGACGCGTTGCGGGATGCAGGCTTGCTGGCTGACGCCCTAACCGGAACCAGTGTGCATGATCTGGCGTTGTACCAATCCTGGCGGGATGTTCTGTCAGCCGAATTGTTCCAGATCACCGATAAAATCGCATCGTTTGAATGGGATTTGCCCACCGTACAGAAATTGCATCACAGATTGAGCAGTTCGATGAAATCAGAATGCGAATATCTGGGTCGTGCGATGCAAATGCCAAATCTGGTTGCGGCATAACAATAGACGGCTTGCAAGCGGCATTATTGGTGTGTCGAAGCTTAAATTCCAAGATTTAGCTTGGGTTTCCAGAATGGCCTGAACAATTCGATCTTCGGGCAGCGATTCATCACGACCTTCAAGCCGGCATCTTCTGCCAGGCGCGCCGCGTCGTGGTCGACGACGCCAATTTGTCCCCAGAGCACCTTTGCGCCAATTCCAATCGCATCTTTCGCGACGTCCATCAGGTCTTCTGCCCGGCGGAACACTTCGACCATATCCACCGGACGATCAATCGATTCCAGCGACGGATAAACCCTGATGCCACGAATCTCTTTCAAGTCGGCCCGCGGGTTGACCGGAACCATGTCATAACCGGTTTCGTGAAGGACCCGCAAAACCCCGTAGCTGAATTTGGTCTTATCTGGGCTTGCACCCACCATGGCGATCGTTTTGACGGATTTCAAAATGTCCTGGAGATAGGCTTCGGGATAGGGTTGCGTATGGTCCATCTACGCCTCCTTCGGTTTGGCAATATCGGCCTTGAGCTCGTGCGGCTGCAGGGGATCAAGAAATGGATTGCGATAGAGCTTGTCATGGCTTTCGACACCGATTTCGATGGTAATGTCTGATGAAGGCCGGGCCACGCAAAGTATAATGTAACCATCATTGATCTGGCGATTGTTCAGCGCAACCTGGCGGCGCTGATCGACTTTTCCCGTAACCAGCTTTGCTGCGCAGGTGATGCAACCGCCATATTTGCAGCCATAGGGAAGGTCGACCCCCTGGTCTCGAAGGCTGTC
>JBCCEP010000265.1:0-6106 GCA_039030215.1 Pseudomonadota bacterium | reverse complement strand
GTGTTGAGGCATCTTACCCTTCGGCACAACATGACCAATAATGGCCCATAGCTGACGTTAGTGGTTGATGGCTTTACCGACATTGGCTCCCTGCCCAGCTGAGGCAGCCAATGTCGGTAAAGCCATCAACCACTAACGTCAGCTATGGGCCATTATTGGTCATGTTGTGCCGAAGGGTAAGATGCCTCAACACATGATTAGGAAGAATCCAAGCAACTTGTAATTTCCCTGATAATTGGCCTACTATTTTTGGTGCAGCAGCATTGTAATGCCAAATGCTAATGGCCGAATAATGCATTCCTTTAATTTGTATTGCCGTCTACAATCCGATTTCCGGAAAATGCTGTAACAAAATAGTTTATTCGATACGATATGACGGCCATTGGGAAAATCGATGTGGCAAACCCGTCGTGAGATTCTCAAAATGTCTGGTGCTGGTGCTGCAGGTCTAGTCATATCCTCACTGGACCTGGGCCTACCAGACAGCGCAGCGGCCGCTATCATGAAGCCACCTGGAGGCTGGAGCGGATCGCCAGGTCAGGCGCGCTACAGGATCGATGGCGTTGCAAAAGTTACCGGACAAAAGATCTATGCCAGGGACTTCCGTCCCGCCGATCTTCCGCATTGGCCGACGCGATACCACCACGCGCTCGTTGTCCGGGCGACTTTCATCGATCACATCTATGACGGGCTTGACCTGGAGCAACTCCCGGCGGAGCTCCAACCGCTGCAAACCATCACAGCTGTGGAGCTGGCCCGTGACCGGATCGGAATTACCGAGGAAGACTATCCCGCAGGCGATTATCTGTTGCCGCCCGGCTCACAACCTTCCTATCTTGGGCAGGCAATTGCGATCTTAATCTACGACGATGCGGCCGCCTATGAGGGCGCCAAGGAACAGATCGTCTTTAACCGCAAGGCGGTGCGGATGGGAAAAAAGGTGGCGCCGAAAGATCCCACCTATTTTCAACCGGAAACGAGTATCATTCATGTGGTCGACGAGAAGGGCGACGAAAAATTCTCGCAAACAATCCAGGGGCCGGTACACCCGGAGCAGCCAGGCGCCGATAATGAGCAAGCGATGGAATATGTCGATTTCATTGGGGCTCGGCTCAATTCCAACTTTGTAGATGTCTACAAGCAAAGCTATGAGACACCGGTTGTAGATCCGATGTTCATGGAGCCGGAATCGGGGTTAGCGTGGTTCGACCGCAAGGCCAAGACACTGAGGTTGCTGATCGGCACTCAGTCACCCGGTTACGACGTCAACTCTTCCCGCGCACTGTTCGCACCTGACGATTGTGCGATCGACATCGACGATGTGCATCTTTATGCCGCCTATCCGGGCGGGGGATTTGGCGGCCGGGACACATCAATCTTGTGTGTGTTCCTGGCTCTTGCTGCCGCCTATTCCGATCATCCCATCCGTATTGCGCATGATCGCTTTCAGCAATTCCAGTCCGGCGTCAAAAGGCATACGTCCAGGATCGAACTGACGATTGGCGTAAACGATAAGGATAGTTTCGAGGTCATTCGCAACCATTCAGTCCTGGATGGCGGCGGGCGGCGCAATGTCAGCACCTATGTAGCCGACGTCAACGGGGTTACCGGTGCAGGTGCCTATCGTTTTCCGCTGGCCGACATATGGACGCGACCGCAACACACGCAATCGCAGGTGGCTGGATCCATGCGCGGCAAGGTGACAAACCAGCGATTTTTCTACAATGAATTCGCCCGAAATGACGAGCGTCTTGCCGGAATACGTCTGCAATATGAACAGTTGATCACAGATTGGGCTTCTGAAAACAGGCAATTCGATGGTCGGACTAATCAAAAAATTCCGCTACATACTCTAGTGGAAATTCGAAGCCTTCGATCGCTACTCCACTATTATTTTCCAGCTGAATATCCCGATCCTACCGGCCGGAAAGATGATTAGGAATAATGTCTGACACGAAGAAACTACATAGAGCAATATCATTCATACTAACCTGAACATTGCCAAGCAATGCCAACACCGTGCATCAGCGCAATCTCAATTGTTCTACGCCTGGATCATCTGTAGAAATTGAAATTGTCCAGAGGAAGTGCATCCATCACGACGCGATGTCCTTTTTCGGATCCAAAACTGCCGTGACTTATTTCTCGCGAGAATGTCCGAAAAGTGCCAATAGCGGACATTGCATGCAGTTTTATTTACTCTTGGTCTGATAAGTGCTGATGGTTGCAAATAGTACGAATTCGAACTATATAGAACGAAATCGTACTAAATAGGAGACCTAGACATGCCCATGACACGAAGACAAACCCTTGCTCTTGTTGGCGGCGGTACAATTGTTGCTGCAACAGCAGGTATCGGTTGGGAAATCACACGCCCTCTGACGACCGCGCTGACACCATGGAGTCATGCAGGCAATTACGACGACCCGCGCATGCGCGCAGTTAGCTGGGCGATCCTGGCGCCTAACTCTCACAATATGCAACCGTGGAAGGTGGACTTGAAAACCTCGGATCAAGTCGTGGTTTACGCCGACCTTGATCGAATGCTTCCGGAAACCGATCCATATAACCGTCAGATCACGATTTCGCTTGGTTGTTTTTTGGAACTGATGCGCCTCGCGGCACTGGAAGACGGACTGGGCGTTGAGACGTTATTGTTTCCCGAAGGCTCTGACCCTGCAGCTCTTGATGGTCGGCCCGTCGCCGTCTGCAGTTTCGCTCCCACCACCGAACAGGCCGACCCGCTATTTGCCTATGCCGCTATGCGTCGCAGCAACAAGGAGCCCTATGACTTGCAAAGACCGGTTCCGAATGAGGTGTTGGAGCGGATTGCGGCAGCAGCCAACAACACAGAGATATCGATGACTGGCGATCCAAAGGAAGTAGCAGATTTGAGAGCCTTGACGGTTCGGGCAATGGAGATCGAGATCGACACGCCGCATACCTTTGGCGAAAGTGTCGATTTGTTTCGCATAGGGCGCCGTGAGGTAGAAGCAAACCCGGACGGTTTGGAATTCCATGGCCCCACATTTGAAGCGATGCGACTCTTTGGATTATTCACACGCCAGGCGGCGCGAGACCCGGGCAGTACCGCTTTCGCACAAGGGCGTACCGCTACCACCGAACCAATAGCAACCGCGATGGCCCATATTTGGCAGGTCACCCCTGACAACAGCCGCCAGACACAGATTGCTTCTGGCCGCGACTGGTTGAGGGTGCAATTGGCGGCCGTGCAGGAGGGCATCGGATTTCATCCATTGAGCCAGGGCCTCCAGGAATATCCGGAGATGGCCGAAATCTATGCGGATCTTCACGCGCGACTTGCGCCGGACGGCGGTACAGTTCAAATGTTGTCTCGTTTGGGCTACGGCCCCGAAATCGGACCCACACCACGTTGGCCGCTGGAGGCAAAGATACTGGATGGATGACGTTAAGCAATTGCTGTACTTCCGGTTGTTCAATGAAATTGGAATCATCCAGCAGATCAGCACCGCCTTTCTTGAGGCAAGGCTGCCTGACGGATTGATTGCGCCGCATTTCACTGTTCTCAACCATCTGATCCGGGTATCGGACGGCCGCACTCCTCTTGAGATGGCGCGCGCTTTCCAGGTGCCAAAGACCACACTCACCCACACTTTGGCCGGGTTGGAAGAACGTGGGCTGATCGAGATGAGGCCAAATCCGGACGATGGTCGCTCAAAACGGGTATGGTTGACGGACAAAGGACGTGCCACCCGAAATCAGGCAATTGCAGACTTGGACGATCTGTTTGAAATGATCGCGGCGGAATTTCCCTCCGAAACCGTAGAAGACATGCTGCCTGAGCTTGAGCGCTTGCGCATTTTCATTGACGCACTGCGCGACAGAGTAACTTGATTTCTAGCTAGTCAATGATCTGCCCACTTCAGCGGTAGTGCACTTGCACCGTGGGTATTTACAAATACGAATGTTAGCTTCCTGTCTGTGCTGCATTTGAAGTAGGGTTGTTGGATGGTAGCTTTGGGCCAGAAATACGGACGTGGTGACTGCGGCGCAATATCCTGATTGCGACATCAAATTAATGTCTGTTAAGTGCCAACAAACGCCATAGAACGTGATTTGCAAAAGGTCTGTACATTTACCTCTTCTGAACGGTGCCACATCGCGAATGAGCAGCCTTAATAGCCGTTCACCCTCGATTAAACACGGTACAATGAGACTTCATTACTTAAAAGTTTCAAACGGCTCATTTCAATACCTGATAGGTAAGCCACATAACCGAAAACCTAAATAGGGACGTTCGAATTAGTCGGCTCCTTCAGGGATACGATCACGACTCATCTCCTGATAGCTGCGCCAACTGCCGAGATGGGTGATGTCATCTGCACCTTGGACGCCTGCCGTCTCAACAAGAAATCCATGCGTTTTTGCCCCGCTTTCCAGCTCCACTGTTCCAATGGACAGAGGCGATGGAATCCCTTCGAGGAACCCTCCAAAATTGGATTTGGGTAGCGCCCAGACTTCTAGTTCAATCTTCGCACCTTTCTCTATCCGAAGCAGGCCCGGACGTTGCGGTGGACCGCCGGCCAACGCATACAGACGGTAGCGGGGTGCAGTTCGGGTCGCGTCCAAAAAACGTCCACCGCGCGAGGTCAGTTCGTGATTAAGCGCCATTCCCGACATATGCGCACCACATACCGCGATGGCGATCTCGTCCCTATGTGGTTGCGGCGGAGTATCGATTGAAGCTTCACCGGCAAAAGCTGCAGCCACACTTGCGATCTGCGCGTCGTTTCCACTGGCTGCCAACAATGTCACAGAGCCCGGGCGCCCATCGCTGCGCGGCTCGGAGGGAATCGCGATACCACACATGTCCAACAGATTTACGAAGTTTGTGTAAACGCCTAGCTTGGAATTCGGCGTCAACGGGTCGGCCTCAAGATCTGCAATAGAAAAAAAGGTTGGGATTGTCGGCACGCAGAGCATGTCGACCCCAGTCATTGCATTCTGAGCGACACGTTCAAGTTCCTTAAGCCTGTATATGCCTCGGAAGGCGTCTGTAGCAGATATTTGTTCGGCTTTACCAATTACCTTGGCGGTGGTGGGGTGCAGGGTATGTTGCGAGTTGCGCATCAGCTCTTCAACAACCGTGTATCGTTCAGCCACCCAAGCCCCCTCATAAAGCATTTCTGCCACCGCGTAGAATGGTGAGAAATCAAGCTCAATGATACCTGCACCCAAGGATGCAAACCGTACGAGGTTGGATTCGAAACTGGCGGCTTGTACGTCATCCCCGAAGAACTTACGCGAGCTAGCATCCGGTACACCGAGGGTGAAAGATGGCGGACACATGCTGACCTCGCCGGCTGAAAACTTTTTGGAATAAGCATCCTGGGTATCTTCGGCACAGATCACTTTGAATACAGCAAAGGCGTCTGTGACATTGGCCGCGAAGATGGAGATCGTGTCCAGCGTACGGCAAGCAGGTACCACACCCCTTGCCGAAAGCGCACCGAGCGAGGGTTTCAGTCCAACAATATTGTTGAGCGCAGCGGGTACGCGGCCCGATCCGGCAGTATCGGTACCCAAAGAGAAGCTTACTAAACCATGACCTACTGCGACGCCAGAACCACTTGAGGAACCGCCGGGTACTATCTCTGGATCAATCGCATTCCTGGGCACACCATAAGGCGAGCGGACTCCGACTAAGCCGGTTGCAAACTGGTCGAGATTGGTTTTGCCGATCAATAGCGCTCCAGCAGCGCGCAGTTTGTCAACGACAAAAGCGTCTCGTTCAGGTGTGTATGCAAATGCGGGGCATGCAGCGGTTGTAGGGATTCCAGCAACGTCGATGTTGTCCTTGACCACATAAGGCACGCCCCAAAGGGGTTGGTTCTCCGAGCATATGGGTAAAGCTGCTGCCTCTGCCAGAACCTCTTCCATAGACCGCAAATGTATGAAGATCGCGGGATCTCCCACAGCCTCGATACGGCGATAGACCTCGCGCACAATGTCCGATGGAGTGGTGTTGTTCGAATACACACCGCGAAGGGCTGACATGGTTAAGGACATGGCTTTAGTCATTTATTGGTCTTTCCGGGTTCAGGCGGCAACCGGTTCGGGTGGC
>JBCCEP010000264.1:0-6138 GCA_039030215.1 Pseudomonadota bacterium | reverse complement strand
TTGGCGGCACACAATCACTGCATACAAACTCATTCGATGAGGCAATTGCGCTACCGACGGAATTTTCCTCCCGCATTGCCCGCAATACGCAATTGATCCTACAAAACGAAACCGGCATCACCAATGTCGTCGATCCTTTAGCAGGTTCCTATTATGTCGAAAAACTCACCGCTGACCTGGCCGACAAGGCTTGGGCGTTGATCGAGGAAGTCGAGGAAATGGGCGGCATGACCAAGGCGGTTGCGACCGGCATGCCGAAACTGCGAATTGAGGAGGCAGCAGCCCGCAAACAGGCGGCAATCGACAGAGGCGAAGAGGTCATTGTCGGCGTCAACAAGTTCAAGCCGACCAAGGAAGATGAGTTCGAAATCCTGTCTATCGACAATGAAAAGGTGCGTGACGCGCAGATCGCGCGGCTGAAACGAACCCGCCGCAATCGCAATGAAGAGGCCTGCCAAAAGGCGCTGGACAATCTTGAGCAGATCGCCCGCAGTGGTGACGGCAATATTCAGGCAGGCGCAATTGAAGCCGCCCGGGCACGCGCCAGCGTCGGAGAAATATCGCAAGCCATGGAAACCGCCTGGGGCAGGCATGTCGCCGACACGCAAACAGTTTCGGGCGTATATGGCAGCGCCTATGATGACGACAAGCGTTTCTCTGAAGTCAGCGAAAAACTCGTCAGCCTCGGCAAGGAAGCAGGGCGAGCACCTAGAATTCTGATCGTGAAAATGGGTCAGGACGGTCACGACCGTGGTGCAAAGGTCATCGCTTCGGCTTTTGCTGATCTGGGATTTGAGGTCATTGTCGGCCCACTGTTCCAGACCCCAGATGAAGCGGCAAAACTGGCGGTTGCCGAGGATGCCGATATCGTCGGTATATCCTCCCATGCCGCAGGCCACCTGACACTTGCCCCGCTGCTGGTTGAGGAGCTTGCAGCCAATGATGCAGCCGACAAGCTTGTCATATGCGGCGGTGTTATCCCCTCCCAGGACTACGATACGCTCAGGAAGGCGGGGATTGCCGCGATTTACGGACCCGGCTCCAACATTCTTGATTCTGCCGATGATTTGCTGGCTCTGCTCTTTGAGCGCCTGCGCGGCCGCAACCGCTAGAACATATCTTTGAAATTGGTGGCAATCCGACTATGGATGTAACGGATCCAACCCGGAGTCGGTCGTGTTTTTTGTTCTGTCAAAACTGTTTTGGTTTTTTGCCAGACCGTTGAATTTACTGTTCTTCATGACAGTGCTGGGCGCGCTGGCAGCCCGGCGCGGCTATACCCGCTTCGCACGGGTTTTATTGACCGGTGCCGCACTGATATTCATCTTGATTGCATTTACCCAACTCCCGGATTGGGCAATCCTGAAACTGGAAACAGCAATATCTGCCCAGGAACTTCCACCCGATCCGCAGGGCATCATCATTCTTGGCGGCGGCCTCAGCGCCAATAGCGCCGCGCCGGACGCAACCTATGCTATGGGCGAAGCCTCCGATCGCTTGATCAAGGGTCTGGAACTGAAACGCCGCTTTCCCGGCGCCCGGCTGATATATTCCGGTGGCGCCGCCAGTTTCAATCCGGATGCAGAACCCGAGACAACAGCAGCCGGCGAGATAATCACCGGACTATATGGTCAGGAGATTGAGTTTGAACTCGAAACCCAATCCCTGAATACATGGCAAAACGCGGCCTATGTAGCAGAAATGATTGACGAAAATGAAACTGGTCCGTTTCTGTTGGTCACTTCCGCGTTCCACATGCCGCGCGCGCTTGGCTGTTTCCGCAAGGCCGGTGTTAACGTCGTCCCCGTTCCTGCCGATTTTCGTGCAGACAAGCTGGTCTTTCCCTATTTGACGGGTTCGTCTGCCGAGCAGTTCCTCAAAACCGCAATCACCGTCAAGGAATTGATTGGCCTGGTAGTTTACCGGATTACAGGACGTATCGAAGAGCTCATACCGGGATAGGCCAGAAATTCAAATATACCAGACATTCAAATCGCGATCCGTTGTTCGGCAACTCAAACAGGGCTTTCATTAGCGCTAATCCATTGATAAAGCTGCGCGGCAAAACAACAAACTGCCTCAGCAACAAACAGGAATATTCACACAGCCATGCTGGAAGACAAATCCATATTGATTACGGGTGGAACCGGTTCCTTTGGAAGCCAGTTTGCCGCGACACTCCTTACCCGCTATCCGCGGATAAAACGGCTGGTGATATTCTCCCGCGATGAACTGAAGCAGTTTGAAATGTCGCAGCGTTTTCCCACGTCAGAATATCCTGGAATGAGATATTTTCTGGGAGACATGCGCGACGAAAAGCGGCTGCGTCGTGCCCTGGAGGGCATTGATGTGGTTGTTCACGCTGCAGCCCTGAAACAGGTGCCTGCAGCCGAGTACAACCCGTTCGAATTCATCAAGACAAATGTCCTGGGTGCACAAAATCTGATTGAGGCCTGCCTCGATTCCGATGTCACCAAGCTAATTGCACTTTCCACCGACAAGGCTGCTGCGCCTGTAAATCTGTACGGCGCTACAAAGCTCTGCTCGGACAAATTGTTTGTCGCGGCGAACAATATCGTTGGTAAGCGACCATTGAGATTTTCGGTAGTCCGGTATGGCAATGTTATGGGCAGTCGAGGATCGGTCATCCCCTTTTTCCTCAAAATGCGCAAAACCGGTGAACTGCCGATCACCCATGAAGAGATGACCAGGTTTTCCATCACGCTCGAACAATCCGTTGATATGGTAATGTGGTCGATTGAAAATACGCTGGGCGGCGAGATCATCGTGCCAAAGATACCGAGTTACAGGATTTCGGATCTGGCCCAGGCAATTGGCCCGGAGTGCAAGACCCCGCTTGTCGGCATCCGTCCGGGCGAAAAAATCCACGAGGAGATGATCGTTCCTTCCGACAGCCAAAACACGGTGGACCTTGGCGATTATTACGCAATTCTGCCCGTGACTGGGAATGTATTTACCAATGCCTATAGAGACGACAAATCGATCAAACCTGTTAAGGAGGGCTTCCACTATCACAGCGGTGATAACGGTAAATTTCTGGAAGTCGACGAATTGCGTCAATTGATCCGGGATCATGTCACACCTGATTTTCAGATATGACAGCGCAGTTCGTAGCAATTTAATTTGACTGGCAAGCACTGGGCTCACTATCATCCTCCAAAAAAGGGAGGAAAGATAATGGCTTACTACATGTTTCAGGGGCGCTACACGACAGAATCGATCAGAGCCATGGTCGAAAATCCGCAAGATAGGGAAAAAGCAGCTAAAGCCCTTATTGAAGTAATGGGCGGCAAATTGCATTCGATGTTTTTTGCCTTTGGCAATGAAGATATTATTGCCATTATTGAAGTTCCAGACGACAAGACAGCGGCAGCCGCGGCACTGGCAATTGGCGCCGGCGGCGCATTTTCTTCGGGCGCCACAACAAAACTGATGACAACTGCCGAAGCGATGGATGCAATGGGCCACGCCCAGAAAGCCGTAGCAAACTATACGCCGCCTGCCGGTTGAATATCGTGGCACCTTGCAGCCGGTTTCAGCATTAATCTGGTAGTTAGAAACGCTTGACTTTTTGGTGGTGTTCAAGGTATCTCCACCACCGAAAGGCGCGACTTTGTTCGCGCCACCTGTTTTATTGCGCTGGGAACGCTATTCGACCCGCGCGAAAAAACATTCAAAATGAAACCGGCTGATAAAAAGACGGAACGGGCTAGCCGTTAAGGTAGTCTGATATCCGGCCTGAACACCTGAGAAGGAAAAACGATGTTCGCAGTCATCAAAACCGGCGGAAAGCAATATCGCGTTGCCGCTGATGATATATTAAAAGTCGAGAAAATTGCCGGCGAATCTGGCGATATGGTCGAATTTTCGCAAGTGCTCATGGTGGGTAATGGCGACAAGACCACGGTCGGAAGTCCGCTGGTCGAAGGCGCGATGGTAACAGCCGAACTGGTTGAATTGGGACGCGGCCGCAAGGTCATTTCGTTCAAGAAACGGCGCCGCCAGAACTCACGCCGCACAAAGGGCCATCGTCAATGGCTGACCACTGTCAGGATTTCCGAAATTTTGACAGACGGCGCAAAGCCGACCAAGAAGGCTGCAAAGAAAAAGCCGGAACCGGCCAAGGCAGCACCTGCAAAGGCTGAAACCGCCGCGAAAGCCGAAACCAAGGCGCCTGCAGCGGAAAAACCCGCCGAAAAGGCAAAGCCCGCAGCCAAGCCTGAGCCAAAAGCCGAAGCGAAACCAGCCAAAGCCAAGTCTGAGGCCGCAAAACCGGCCAAGGAAAAGAAAGCCGCAAAACCGGCCGCCGCGGAAGCAAAAGAAAAAACACTATTCACGGCCCCGAAGGGTAAAGGCGATGATCTTACCAAGGTCAAGGGAATTGGCCCGGTTGCAATGAAACAGCTTAACGAGCAGGGGCTGACCACATTCGCCCAGCTTGCCAAGCTGACCGCTGCGGATATCAAGCGCATTGATGAAGCCATGCCGTTCAGCGCGGAACAAATTTCCGACTGGCGCGATCAGGCAAAGAAATTGGCGTCCTGATCCGCCAAGTAACAAGGAGAGACTCTTATGGCACACAAGAAAGCCGGCGGCTCGTCACGGAACGGACGCGATTCAGAATCCAAACGCCTAGGCGTGAAAAAATTTGGCGGCGAAATTGTCGTTCCCGGAAACATTATTATTCGTCAACGGGGCACCAGATGGCACCCGGGTAATAATGTCGGCATGGGCAAGGACCATACCTTATTCGCAACTTCAGGCGGCAAGGTGGACTTTGCAAAAAAGGCAAATGGCCGAACTTACGTGAATGTGGTGCCGGCGGAAGCCGCAAAATAAGCCGGATGAAATAACAAGCCGGCGTCTCAATGACCCGGCAAGGCAACAGCCAAGCCACTTACCGGAAAAACCGGAAAATGGGGAGATGGGACGCCAACTCCCCATTTTTTTAACCGGAGTAATCCGATGGCAATGCAAAAATTCGAACAAGACTTCGACCTGGGCTCTGCCGGTAGTCTGATCATGAGCTGCCCGGTATTTGAAACCCGCCGGCTATTGTTGCGACCCCTGCACGAAGACGACATTGACGACATGGTACGGTTGGCCAACAATCTTTCTGTTGCCAGCATGCTTGGTTCCATGCCGCATCCTTATTTTCCTGCAGATGCACGAGAATTTCTGGAACGTATGAAAACGGGCTCCGGTGGCGGCAGCGTTTACGCGGTCACTAACAAGGAAGACGGCGTATTCATGGGTTGCTGCGGCCTGCATGAAGACAATGAACGCTATGAGTTCCCGTTTATTGGCTACTGGATTGGCGAGCCGTTCTGGAACAAGGGTTTTGCTACCGAAGCCGCGCGCGCCCTCGTTGATCTTTTTTTCAAGGTCACCGATCGCAACGAACTGATGATGTCCTGCAGGCGCGACAACCCGTCTTCACGGGCGGTCATCGTAAAATGCGGCGGCCAGTACTGGAAATCCGGCCAGGCCTACAACAAGGTCCTTGGCCAGATGCACAAGCTGGAACACTTCAAGCTCACCCGCAGCTCCTGGATGGCTGCGGCGTTTGGAAAATGAGCCTGATGATGACCGATCTCTGCTATGCTAAGCTCGGTCATCAGCCAAGCTGGAATAGAATGCGATGAAATTTCTCGATTCTGCCAAGGTTCATGTCCGTTCAGGCGATGGTGGCGCCGGTGCTGTGTCGTTCCGGCGGGAGAAGTATATCCCCCTTGGTGGCCCGGACGGTGGAGATGGCGGACGTGGCGGGGATGTTTGGTTGGAAGTCACACCGGGCCTCAATACCCTGATCGATTTTCGCTACCAGCAGCATTTCAAGGCCAGGACTGGCACTCACGGCATGGGCCGCAATCGCCACGGTGCAAAGGGTGAGGATGTTGTTTTGCGGGTTCCCCAGGGCACCCAGATATATGCAGAAGATGATGAAACGCTGATTGCCGATCTAACCGAAAATGGTCAACGTTACCTCCTCGCGAAGGGTGGCAATGGAGGATTCGGCAATGCCTACTTCAAAAGCGCGACAAATCAGGCGCCACGCCATGCCAATCCTGGTCAGCCGGGTGTCGAACTTTCCGTCTGGCTCAGGCTGAAATTGAT
>JBCCEP010000263.1:0-6151 GCA_039030215.1 Pseudomonadota bacterium | reverse complement strand
GATGAACGGTCGGGCCGTCAGCTTCCTGCCCAAATGGAACCATCAGAAAGTCGGTTCTTCGAGCCACATACATTTGTCGCTTTGGAACAAGAAGGGCAATTCCGCCTTCTTCGACAAAAAGGGCGAGTTCGGCATGTCCGAACAGATGCGCCATTTCCTGGGCGGGCT
Organism: Pseudomonadota bacterium; assembly: GCA_039030215.1. Classification (GTDB taxonomy): domain Bacteria; phylum Pseudomonadota; class Alphaproteobacteria; order Rhizobiales; family Rhizobiaceae; genus BOKV01. The sequence goes on along the minus strand of JBCCEP010000263.1, from coordinate 5,983 downwards.
ATTGGCCTATGCCGGCGAAATCACCGTTTTCCTGGCGCCCTATGTCAACAGCTACAAGCGTTTTCAGGAAGGATCCTTTGCACCGACCCGTAAGGTCTGGTCCGTCGACAATCGGACGGCTGCTTTCCGGCTTTGTGGGGATGGCACGCAGGCAGTCCGCATAGAATGCCGCATTGGTGGTTCTGACCTGAACCCTTATTTGGCGCTCTCCGGCCTTCTGGCAGCAGGTATCAAGGGCCTGGAAAACAAGACCGATCCGGGTAAGCCTTTCTCAGGCGATGCCTATCACGGTGAATCCGGGAATATCCCTGCGACCTTGCGCGATGCAATCGGTGAATTCCGCTCGTCCGCAATGCTTCGCGAAGCCTTTGGCAGCGAAGTCATCGACCACTATGTCCGCGCTGCCGAATGGGAACAGGAAGCCTTTGACCAGGTCGTTACCGATTGGGAAATCGCCCGCGGCTTCGAACGCGCCTGACGTTTTCTATAAGGACACCGATTGTGACCAGATTGCTGAAATGCATTTCGCCGATTGATGGTTCCGTCTACGCGGAGCGGCCAGTCGCCTCGAAATCCGACGCGCAGGCCGCAACCAGGCGTGCCCGAAAGGCGCAACTGGAATGGGCCAACCGCCCGATCGAAGAGCGGATAATGCTGGTATCGGCGGGCGTCGAAAAGATCGGCCAGATGAATGACGAAATCGTTCCCGAACTTGCCTGGCAGATGGGACGGCCCGTCCGCTATGGCGGTGAGTTTAGCGGCTTCAAGGAACGCGCCGACAAGATGGCGGAACTGGCCGCTGAAGGTCTGGCACCCATCCTGATCGAAGACAGCGATAATTTTGTCCGCAAGATCAAACGCGAACCCCTGGGCGTAGTGTTTGTCGTTGCGCCTTGGAACTATCCCTACATGACCGCGATCAACACCGTCGCCCCTGCACTGATTGCCGGCAACTCGGTCGTCCTCAAACACGCGACACAGACCCTGCTGGTTGGTGAAAGTATGGCCAGTGCCTTCCACGAGGCGGGCATTCCCGGCGACGTATTCCAGAACCTGTTCCTTGACCATGAAACCACATCTGAATTGATCACTGGCCGTGCCTTCGACTTCGTCAACTTCACCGGCTCGGTCGGCGGCGGCAAGGCAATGGAACAGGCAGCCGCGGGAACCTTCACCGGGCTTGGCCTGGAACTCGGCGGAAAGGATCCGGGCTATGTTCGCGCCGACGCTGATCTCGATGCCGCCGTTGATACCCTTATCGATGGCGTGATGTTCAATTCTGGCCAGTGCTGTTGCGGTATTGAACGCATCTATGTGCATGAAACGCTGTTTGGTCAGTTCGTCGAAAAGGCAACCGCGATTGTCTCGGCTTACAAGCTGGGCAATCCGCTCGATCCAGAGACCACATTGGGACCGATGGCCAGCGTGCGCTTTGCTGATCTGGTCAGGAGCCAGATCGAGGAAGCGGTCGGAATGGGCGCAAAGACACACATTGAGAAGTTCAGCAAGGATGATGGCGGCGCCTATCTGTCCCCGCAAATTCTGACCGGCGTCAACCACGATATGCGGGTCATGCGCGAGGAGAGTTTCGGGCCGGTCGTCGGTATCATGCCCGTTAAGGATGACGTGGAAGCGATCACCTTGATGAATGACAGCGATTTCGGCCTGACCGCCTCGATCTGGACCCAGGACACATCAATCGCCGAGGAGATCGGCGGCGCCATTCAAACCGGCACGGTATTCATGAACCGCTGTGACTATCTTGATCCTTCGCTCTGCTGGACCGGATGCAAGGATACCGGCCGCGGCGTTGGATTGTCGATCATTGGCTATCACAATCTGACACGCCCCAAATCCTATCACCTGAAGAAAGCCTGACCGTCATGCAGCTTGTTGGAAACTGGTCCTACCCGACCGCAATTCGTTTTGGCGCAGGCCGTATCAAGGAAATTGCTGACGCTTGCCACAGTGCCGGGATAACGAACCCACTTCTGGCAACGGACCGTGGCCTCGGCCCGATGGAGATTACCACCAATACGCTCGACCTGCTGGAGCAGGCCGGATTGGGCTCGGCCATGTTCTGTGAAGTCGACCCTAATCCGACGGACGCCAATGTCGCCGCCGGTCTCGAAGTCTACCGCGCCGGCGGCCATGACGGCGTGATTGCATTTGGCGGCGGCTCGGGCCTGGATTTGGCAAAGACTCTAGCCTTCATGAAAGGCCAGACGCGTCCCTTGTGGGATTTCGAGGATATCGGTGACTGGTGGACGCGTGCAGATGCTGATGTGATTGATCCCATCGTCGCAGTGCCGACGACGGCTGGTACCGGATCGGAAGTCGGCCGCGCCGGCGTAATCACCAATTCCGAGACGACGGAAAAGAAGATCATCTTTCACCCGAAAATGCTTCCTTCCATTGTCATCTGCGACCCGGAATTGACCGTCGGCATGCCTAAATTCATCACCGCAGGAACCGGGCTGGATGCCTTTGCCCATTGCGTGGAGGCCTTTTGCTCACCGCATTACCACCCAATGAGCCAGGGCATCGCCCTTGAGGGCATGCGCCTGGTCAAGGAATACCTGCCGCGGGCTTATGAAGACGGAACCGATATCGAGGCTCGCGCCCATATGATGTCGGCAGCTGCGATGGGCGCCACAGCATTCCAGAAGGGCCTTGGCGCCATCCATGCGCTCAGCCATCCGATCGGCGCCTATTACCATACCCACCACGGAACCACGAATGCCCTATTCATGCCCGCCGTTCTCGAATTCAACCGCCCTGCGATTGAGGATGTTATCGGCCACGCTGCCGACTATCTCGGCATCGACGGAGGCTATTCCGGCTTTCATGAATTTGTCGTCGAGTTCAATAATTCGCTGGGCATCCCGAAAACCCTGCGCGAACTAGGCGTGGAAAATCCCGACATTCCGGTACTGGTCAAATCCGCACTTGCCGACCCAAGCACGGGTGGAAACCCAGTAAAAATGACAGAAGAAAACACGACCGCGCTTTATGAGGCCTGCCGCTGATGGGCGGGCCACTTGATGGCTTGAAGGTTATCGAAATGGAGGGGCTGGGCCCCTGCCCCCTCGCCGGTCAGTTTTTGGCTGATCTCGGCGCCGAAGTCACAGTCATTGTCCGCAACAGTGGCCAGCCGGACGCAGCGGATATCCACAATCGATCGAAACGTTCTGTCGCCTTGAATCTGAAATCCGAACAAGGCGTGGACATCGTACTTAAACTGGTTGCAAAATCTGACATCCTGATCGAAGCATTTCGCCCGGGCGTCATGGAACGCATGGGCCTGGGGCCGGATGTTTGCCAGAAACAAAATCCCCGATTGATCTTTGGCCGCATAACGGGTTGGGGCCAAACTGGTCCGCTGGCTGACTGCGCCGGACACGACATCAATTACATGGCGATCACCGGTTTCCTGAGCGCGATCGGCAAGCCGGGCGAACCGCCGTTGCCGCCACTCAACATTGCTGCCGATTACGCAGGCGGAACCATGTTCCTGCTTCTGGGAATATTGTCGGCGCTCTACGAACGGCAAACCTCCGGTAAGGGTCAGGTCGTCGATGCCGCCATGGTCGACGGCGTTCCTGCGCTAATGGCACTCATCCATAGCTGGCTGGCCAAAGGAAATTGGGAACAGGAACGGGGCCAGAACTTATTGGACGGCGGCGCGCCCTACTACCGGACCTATGAGACATCAGACGAGAAGTATATTTCGGTCGGACCGCTGGAGCCCCAGTTTTTCTCCAGACTGGTGGAACTTGCCGGACTGCCGGAGCTTGATGACGAAGCCCGCCAAGATCGGAACAATTGGCCGGAAATGCATCGGGCCTTTGCGCAAATTTTCAAGACCAGGACACGTGATCAGTGGACGGAAATCCTTGAAGGAACCGACGCCTGCTTTGCGCCTGTCCTTGATTGGAAAGAAGCTCCGGATCATCAACATCTGCGTGAGCGCGGTACTTTCGTTGACGTCAATGGCGTGACGCAGGCATCCCCTGCCCCACGCTTCAGCCGCACGCCTGCGAACTTGCCCGAAGCACCAACTGCGCCGGGATCAGATACAGAGCACATGTTGAAGGAAATCGGTCTGGAGCAAGCAGAAATTTCGGCTCTAAGGAATTCAGGTGTTCTAACTTGAATCTGCCTTTGGGCATAGAATCCTGAATCTATGCCGAAACAAACTTCTTGACTTTAATATCGCTCTCTCGCTCTCTCATCTTTTCTGCATCATAACGGGCTTGCATTTTTAACAGCGTATCCATCTTCACGCCAAATGCCTTCTCGACCCGTAGCGCCATTTCGGGAGATAGTGACGCTTTCTCATTGAGTAGATTGGAAAGCGCTGGACGCCCGACGCCAAGGACTTCAGCAGCTTCGGTGACAGACAAATCGTCAGGCAAAATTGATCGTTTGATAAATCCACCGGGATGTGGCGGCTTCATGCCAACTTTGATCGCCATTACCTTGCTCCTTTCCACATAACCTCAATGATAATCTTCAAAATCGACATCATAGAGTTCATGTTCATCTGCGTCATGCCTAAACGTGATTCTCCAATTTGCGTTTACATGAAGGCTGTAAGTGCCATCTCTGTCTCCGCTGAGCAGATGCGGCTTATACTTTTGAAGGTCAAAGACCTCGCTCACATCCTCAATTTCAATCAGGAATGCCATGATGTCGGTAATCTTGGTTACATAATCCGCCTGCAATCCTTTAGGCGAATTCTTCTCGACTAGCCCGCGCAGTCCTTTGTGGCGGATGTTTCTGATTTTCATGAATATTTACGCGAGGATTGTATCGTGTAACGCTACAGAATACAAATAAAATTTCTCTCACAATACCACTAAATTATACCGAGTACGGGCGATAAAATTTAAAGACAGTATGAATTCGAGGCTTTTGGAACGCTACTCAATAATACCGTCGGCACCCTCAGACGGTTCCTGCTTCTTTGGAGGCGATGCTAAGGTTTCACCAACACCCATCATGAGATCGTCACCCGCAAAACCATCATATGGTAAACCATGACCTGAATGCATCATGACGACCCAGCCATTCCCGCTGCCGGGATTCTCCGCGAAGAATTTCTTCCACTCTTCAGTGAAATTTCCGTCTTCGTCAAAAAGTGCGCTTTTCGGTAAAGCTGCGGAAGCCAGCGGAATACTGGGAGCACCATCTGTACGTGCGATAAGGTTGGCAGGTTCTGATTTGGGAGTCGTCCCCAGCTGAGCAAAACTCGCATTGGTCTTCTTCGTTTCGCTCAGAACCGCCTCAAGCTTGCCATTCAATACCGTCAGTTTTTCATCGATATTATCAAGCCGGATTTTCGATTCCGCGACGATGACCTCGACATTGTCGAGCTTGTTATAGGTAAAACCCATCGCAGCCATCGCAAGCGCGACAGCGCCTGCAAATATCTTGGTATGCATACCCAGCTGACGCTGAATATCGTTCAGCGCCTGCGTAACCTCACCGAAAGTTTCTACTGTGTGTGTCATCAATATTACCTAAATATCAAACTTGGCGAACGCCAGCCGCGGCCAAATTTAAAATACAATCTTTGGTGGCGGCAGACACAATATGCACCTAAATATTGGTCAGGACAAGTCTATCGGAATAAACCCGCAAAGGATGCTGAACGGATGCGCTTCAAATTCCGGGCAATAAAATGGAATTCGACTAGGCCGGTTCACTGACCAGCGTCGTCTCGCGAATAATCAATTCCGGAACAATACGGGCCACTTTCGAGACTTCAACATCGCTATCACCCGCCAACAGATTTCTGACTATATCGGCGGTCAATGCGCCAATTTCTCTGGCGTGAACATCAATCGTGGTGATTGCCGGATGGGATACATCCGATACATCATAAGCACCAAACCCCCCGATCGCCAGTTGTCCTGGAACATCGACGCCCATCTTGGCACATTGGGCCAATGCTCCGAACGCGGCAAGGTCAGACACG
>JBCCEP010000262.1:0-6167 GCA_039030215.1 Pseudomonadota bacterium | reverse complement strand
CGCGTCGGATTTTCCACCAGTAGAAAGTTCCGCACCGGCGGCCAGAATTGCCGCGTCCAGCGCATCATCAACAATCGTCCTTGCTTGCATCATCCGCGTGTAATCAACGGCAATTCCCGCACATAGCGCTGCCGCCATGATGGTGACCCCGATCGTGGGTGCGAATGCGCCACTTTTGTCGGCAGAAAATCTGCAGGCACTGGCAAGAAACTGGCTCGAAATGCGTTTTAGGTCAGACATGTTTGGCTCCGGCGTTGGGATGCTTCTTCAAAGCTGCCGGAGAAGGTGCATGCGCCTTGCCAGTTTGGCCTGGACCGCGCCACCTAAACTGATAGAATTCCTAACTATCTGAAATTAAAAAGAAAACGGATTTACCTTGGTTAATCAACCGTCAACGACATCGCTAAAATAGCCACCTTGGCTGTTAGTGAACCATTTACCATGCCAAATGCTGTGCCAGATCGGGACATAATCGGTGGGTCGCCCGTTACCGGTTTTCCGTTTCGATACAGTTTTCAGGGGAGAGCGAACTACCGGAAAGAGGCTTCAAAAGTCGCTGGCAATGCCCTTGTTTTCCCAATCGCCATAGCGAGCAGGGTCAGGGCCCTCCCGGCCATTGATTTCCTTTGGCGGTTCTGGTTGAGCATCCATTTTCTTGCGCCGTTCTTCGGCCTCGGCAATTGCACGTTTAGCCGCTTCGGGCAATTCACGCTCGGGAGTATCGGTTCTTTCTTCAGGACTGCTCCCAACAGTTGATTTCACCGTTTCCTTTCCCGAATTATCCTCGGTCGAAAAATCTGCTTCTGTTTTGTTGCTCATCCAATCCTGCCAATAAATGCTTGAAGCCGGGCAATTTCAAACCCATCATATAACGCATGGTTGCCAAGGGTCCAATCAACCAGCCCGAACTCACGACAATGGACCAGGTCGATCCGGAGAATACATGAACGTCCTTCGTACCGCCATGCTGCTTGCTTTCATGACAGCCCTCTTCATGGCCATTGGTTTCATGATTGGTGGGTCCGGTGGCATGATGATCGCGTTTTTCATCGCAGCCGCAATGAATTTCTACAGCTATTGGAATTCCGACAAGATGGTTCTCCGCATGCACCATGCTGTCGAGGTCGGACCTGACAATGCGCCGGAATATTATGAAATTGTCCGGCGCCTGGCAGAGGTTAACAATATGCCGATGCCAAAGACCTATGTAATCAAATCGCCGCAACCCAATGCTTTTGCAACCGGCCGAAATCCGGAAAACGCCGCGGTTGCCGCCAGTACCGGCTTGTTGGAGACCTTGTCGCCGGAGGAAGTCGCAGGCGTCATGGCGCACGAACTGGCCCATATTGCAAATCGCGATACCTTGACCATGACGATCACCGCTACACTGGCCGGCGCAATATCCATGCTCGGCAACTTCGCTTTCTTTATGGGGGGTAATCGCGGGAACAATCCCCTCGGCATGATTGGCACATTATTGGCGATATTGGTCGCACCCTTTGCCGCAATGCTGGTTCAGATGGCAATCAGTCGCACACGGGAATATTCCGCCGACCGGCTCGGCGCACAGATTTGCGGGCATCCAGAATGGCTGGCGTCAGCACTTGGCAAGATTGCACGCGGTGCAAAGCAGATCCCCAACCGGCTTGCCGAGCAAAATCCGGCCTCCGCCCATATGTTCATTATCAACCCGTTGGGGCTGCATGCGCGCGACAGTCTGTTTTCGACCCATCCGAACACCGAGAACCGGATTGCCGCCCTGATGCATATGAGGAACGAACCGGATTTTCATGACGGTGACGTGGCGCCAGCAGCCCAACCACAAACCAGGCAAACAGCTTCACCTGCTACAAAATCTGCTGAAACAACCGTAAACCCATGGAAAAAGGCCAAAAAGGAATCTGCCATGGCCAGGCAACCCGCCAAGCCCGCCAGGAAGCCAAAACAGGACAACATCTGGGGACGCAAGGCTGCTGACAAGCGTTCGACATCCTCACGCAAATCGACTAAAGGCAATAATCCTCGCAGCAAGGGACCGTGGAACTAGATGGTCCTGATACCGATTTTGCCTGTATGAACCGTCAGCCCACGACTTCGCGATATCAGCCGGAACCACGCCAGCGGGTTGGACTTGCGGCCCGCAAGGCCGCCGCAGCGATGTTGGAGCGCATCGTCGATCGGCATCAGACATTCGACGCCGTCACCAATGAAAAATCCGGACATGGCGGCTATCAGGCGCTGATTGCCAAGGATCGTGCCCTTGTACGCGCCATATTGTTGACCGCGCTCCGGCACCGCGGACGGCTGGAGTTTGTTTTGCTCGGTGCCCTGGACCGCAAGCCACCGCAAAAGGCGCGTCATTTGCTCCATACGCTCCATGTTGCGGCTGCACAGATCCTTTACATGGATGTGCCTGACAGCGCCGCGGTCAATCTGGCAGTCACCGCCCTGCGAGAGGACAGGCGCAGTTCGCGCTTTGCCGCCATGGCCAATGCGGTCCTGCGCCGTATTTCCCGCGAAAAGGAAGCGTTTTTGGATAAGGCCAATGCCTGGCAGTTGGCATTCCCCAAATGGTTGGCAGATCTTATCCGCCGCGATTACGGGCAGGAAAAAGCAGCAGCAATTGCGGCAATGATCGCAGAAGAACCGCTGCTTGATCTCACCTTGAGGAGCGGTCTGAGCCGGGAATACCGGGATAAGCTGGTCAAAGAGCTGCAAGGCAGGCTCCTTCCGACCGGGTCGGTTCGCCTGGACACACGCCGGCCGGTGGAACAGCTTCCCAGCTATGATGAAGGGACCTGGTGGGTTCAGGATGCCGCTTCAGCACTCCCTGCAAGATTGCTAGGCCCGGTCGAGGGCCTTCACATTGCAGATTTATGCGCCGCACCTGGCGGCAAGACCGCGCAATTGATCACCAGCGGCGCACAAGTCACCAGCGTCGATATTTCTTCGGCCCGGCTGGCCCGGTTAAAGCAGAACCTTACCCGGCTCAATTTATCTGCAGAGATTGTGGAAGCGGACATCTTCGAATGGCAGCCGGATCGGAAATTTGACGCCATTCTTCTTGATGCACCCTGTTCATCCACAGGTACGATGCGTCGTCACCCAGATGTGATGTGGGTCAAAACCGCGGAAGATATTACTGAACTCGCCACCCTCCAGCGCCGGATGATTTCACGATCAGCCGAACTGCTCAAGCCGGGCGGAACCCTGATCTACGCCAATTGCTCACTTCTGAAACAGGAGGGCGAGGACATTGTTGCGGAGATCATCAAATCATCTTCTGAATTGGAATTTATTCCTCTCAAAGCCGGAGTACATAAGGACTTGGAGCAATTCATCAACAAGCAGGGAACGCTCAGAACCCTGCCCTCGGATCTTCCGGCAAAACAATTGGGCGAACCGGATTCGGACAAGCGCCATGGCGGGATGGACGGCTTCTTTGCTGCCCGATTTAGAAAACAAGGCGCCGGAAATTAGCCTCTCATCTATTGGTGATTTGCAAATTCCCGAGAGGTGAATCACAAATGTACCGATTTGGTACAAAAAACCTTATGGACTAACGTAACGTAACGTGGTTTTCTGCCATGATTACAGGTTCTTGGGGGCTTATTACGAAGTAAGATGGCGTTAGCTGATTCACACAGGCTCATGGGGTTTGCCATCGCCGAAAGTTGGCGCGGATTGCGCCGCAAACTTGTCGGTGGACGTCCCGGTGCAGTCAGAATTTCCGGTCCTTCGCCGGAGCGCTTGGTGCTGGCACCACCGGACCTGCATACCGCTGATCCAACAGTCGCTCAGGATATCTATTCCGGGGTCTACAATTTCGCCGGCCGCACCGCATTTGCCAGGGGAACAAATCCCTTCACCATCGATCCGCCAAGCGAGGCATGGGCCCGCGAACTGAATTCCTTTACCTGGCTGCGCCATCTCGGTGCTGCCGGCGACGCGGTTTCCGCCACCAATGCGCAATTTCTCGCAAGGGACTGGATTTACGCCCACCGCAACCCTGCCGGTGATCCTGCCTGGGACGTCGACGTAACCGCACAGCGTCTGCTTTCCTGGCTGTGTCATTCCGTTCTGATTGTCAGAAATGCCGAACTGGACGATTATCGCAGATTCCTGAAGTCGATAGGGCAACATGTCCGGTTCTTGCGGGCATCGGCTTCCGGTGCCACCGATGGCATGCCGCGGCTGACAGCACGCATTGCGCTTGCCTATGCCGCGATTTGTGTTGAGGGCAGGAAATTCTCTGTCCGGTCGGCCTCCAGGGATCTCGATGCGGAACTGTCACGGCAAATATATCCCGACGGCGGCCACATCTCGCGATGCCCTGGTGTCCTTCCTGAAATTCTCGCATTGCTGCTTCCCTTGCGTGAATCGATCCTGCGTACCGGCAAGGAGCCATCGCATGAACTGCTTTCGGCGATCGACAAGGTATCGGCTGCCCTGAAATTTTATCGCATGGGTGATGGCTCGATTGCCCGGTTCAATGGCACCTCAGCCACATCGAACGACCTTGTTGCGACTGTCCTTCGGTATGATCAGACCATGGGCGAGGCACCTGCAAATGCAGCATATTCGGGTTTTCATCGCATCCTGCAGGATCAGACAATGATCATTTTCGAGGCCGGTAAAGCACCGCGTGGCGATTTGTCGGCCAATATGCATGCAGGTTGCCTATCCTTCGAACTGAGCTCAGCCGGAACGCCTGTGATCGTAAACTGCGGAATTCCTCCCTTCCACAATATCGACGCCATCAGAGCCGGCAGGTCGACAGCTGCCCATTCCACCCTGACCCTGAATGACACCTCCAGCTGCCGCTTCAACGCAGACAGCATGCTTGGCCGATATTTTGGTGACCGCATTATCAGCGGCCCAAGCAGGGTTCCATGTGAACGCAAGGATGCCGGAAACACGGTCTCGCTTACCGCAAGTCATGACGGCTACCTTACTCGCTACGGCGTAATCCACGAACGCATGCTCGTCTTGGGCAAACAAGGCTGCTCTTTTATGGGCATCGACAGGATCAAGACATCCGACGGCCGGATCATGAAAAATGCCGGCAATCAGAGTGTTGCGATCCGCTTTCATCTTCATCCTTCGGTCTCGGCCTCAAAAATGCAGGACGGCCGGACTATTCACCTGTCCTGCGCCCGCGGCCAGTCCTGGCGTTTTGTCTGCACTGACACGGCGCCACAAATCGAGGAAAGCATGCTGTTTGCAGTTCCGGGTGGATCGAGACGCACCAGCCAGATTGTATTGAACGTCCCGGGAACCCGCGCCCAGGAAGTACGGTGGCTGTTCGAACGCCAGGACAATCAGGCCGGCTGAAATAACACAGACGTTAGATATCTGTACAAACAGCTTTTTGTTCAAACAAACAGTGGATCATGATCGCAAACGCCGATCTGCCATTTGCTTTGCGCCTTGGCCGTGCTAACCGCCTCATTTTGGTTCAACCGGAAAATTCAGATGGCCGTTCAATCCAAGAATATCTCTCCGCCCGACCTCGTCCCCGTAAAACGTGCATTGATTTCAGTCTCCGACAAAACCGGTATCGTTGAGTTTGCCACCGCCTTGTCAAAACGCGGCGTCACGCTGCTTTCAACCGGCGGCACGGCGAGGACACTTGCCGAGAACGGGCTTGAGGTGACCGACGTTTCGCAGGTCACAAACTTTCCCGAAATTATGGATGGCCGGGTAAAAACCCTGCACCCTTCCATCCATGGCGCATTGCTGGCCATTCGTGATGATGAGGATCACGCAGCGGCAATGGACGCGCACGGCATAACCCCGATCGACCTCGTAGTCGTAAACCTCTATCCGTTTGAAGAGGTCGCCGCCTCCGGGGCTTCCTACGCCCAGTCGGTCGAGAACATTGATATTGGCGGCCCGGCAATGATACGTGCTTCTGCAAAAAACCACGCCTATGTTGCCACGCTGACGTCTCCTGACGACTATTCCGGTTTCGTTGATGCTCTCAAACAAAATGAGGGTTCCACGCCATTTGAATACCGCAAGAAGCTTGCCGCCAAAGCTTTTGGACGCACCGCCGCCTATGACAGTGCGATTTCGAGCTGGTTCGTGATTGACCGGTCGGGATCGATGTCCGGCGAGAAGATCGAAACCGCGAAACAGGCGGTTATCCAAGCGATTGGGCGATT
>JBCCEP010000261.1:0-6208 GCA_039030215.1 Pseudomonadota bacterium | reverse complement strand
TGGTATGGACGTTCGGCGGCATTGCCTGTGGCGGCCTGGAATTTGCTGGCCGCTTTGACAACCAGATTGTCGCTGCCCGCGCCAACTATACCGGCAAACGGTCCGGTAACCTCGAGAATGTTCTCGCCTGATTGATCATCCGGTTCTGCGACCGTGATGCGGTCGCCGATGGTGGCAAACGCAACGATGGTGTCGAGGTCGTGATAGCCGTCGTCACGTTGACCGGTCACATGTAGGGCCAGATTGATCTTCGCCGGCGCCTCGCAAATGACTATCGGCGGCAATGCCCCGGGCAAGATTATTGTCCGGAAGCGGTCGTGGCTTCTTCTTCGGTCAGGCCGTTCTTGAGTTTCGCCTGGATCTTCATGCGGTCTTCCGGCGTGGGCTTGCTGGCAAGTGCATGATTCCACTGAAATGTTGCTTCCAGCTTGCGACCTACTTTCCAGTAGGCATCGCCAAGATGATCATTGACGACCGGATCTTCCGGCATCAGGTTTACCGCTCGTTCGAGCTCCTTGACCGCTTCGGGATAGTTTCCGAGCTTGTAGTGCGCCCATCCCAGACTGTCGACGATGAAGCCTGAACGCGGTTTCAGTTCGACCGCCTTGCGGATCATCTCCATGCCTTCATCCAGATTGATTCCCATATCAATCCACGAATATCCCAGGTAATTCAAAACATCAGGTTGGTTTGGCATGAGTTCGAGCGACTTCTTGAAATTTGGCTCCGCCTTTTCCCATTGCTTGGTGCGCTCATAGGCAATGCCGCGCCGGTAGAAGAGATTCCAGTGTTCCTGCTCCGGAATGTCCACACGCGATACGGCATCATCATAGATGACCGCTGCCTTGTCATATTCTTCCTTTTGCGCATGAACACTGCCCAGGGTGAGATAGGCCAGCAATTCATTGGGGTCGCTTTCGATAAGCGCAGAGAGAATTTCGATTGCCTTATCGGATTGGTCGAGATCGTTCAGATTGAGCGCATATTCAAGCTGTGAGCGCCGAAAATAGGCTGATTCCGGTTCAATCGTTTCATAATACTGGTTGGCGCGCGCGTGCTTCTTCTGTTTTTCAAAAAGACCCGCCAGCGATACTGCTATTGCATCACTCTTTGGATGCAAAAAGCGCGCAAGCTGCAAATGGCTTTGCGCAAACGGCGCACCCCCTTGTTGGCTCAGCGCCGACCCGACATTGTAGAAGATTTCCGCACCACCCTGCTGTGCGGAAGTGACCAGCGGTGGCAGCGTTTTACCGGCACCGAATTCGGCCAGAAGGTGTTTGAACGGCGGATGGTTTGACAAAAGGTCCTGACCGGACCGGAGCGTCTTTAGTGCCTCATCCTGTTCGCCCGACCGTTGTTGCGCAAGTGCTAGTGCCTCCAATGCCCGCATATAGGCAGAAGTCAAAACGCCGGCCATGGCGCGGTCTTCGGTCGCCTTCTTGAAAAACGGAATGGCAGCCTCGTCATTTCCGATCGCCGCCGACATCAACCCGGAATGATAGTTTCGGATGGCAACCACCCACTCCGGGCCGTCGATTTCTGAGGCCATCTCCAGCGCCTTGGCGGTTTCTCCCGATCCAAAATGGGACCATGCCACGACCAATTTTTCCACCAGTTTGTCGAGTTCGGTACCGGCAGGCGAATCCAGCGTTTCGGAAACATTGTTCCAGGACTTGTTCTTTAAGAGATCAACCGCAACCACGAGCCGGGTGAAGGTGGCCTCATCGGGTATCTGGTTGTTCTCGCGCGCCAGTTTTACAGCGTCTTCAATTCGTCCATTGGCAGCCAGCGCCAGAAACAACAACCGCTTTATCTGGTCGTTTTCCGGGTCAAGCTCGACACTTCGCTCGTAGAACGCGACAGCAGCTTCGTCATCATTGCCCTTTGCTGCTACCTGTCCGGCCAGAAAACTGCCCGAAAGCGATGACGCGGCGACGGTTTCGCCTAATGCGTTTTCCTCGGCGTCCTTGTTTGCCAGAGCAGTTCCAGGCCCGGCAAGCGCGAGCGCCAGACCGGAGACAACTGCCATATTCCTGATGTTGCGAAATTTCATAACCGGGAATTTCCAATCAATGATTTTATAACAATCCTGGGAGGTAGATCCTGACATCTTACGATACGTCATACGTGATCTGGATTACCATTGTTTATCTGAAACATGGTGTATTTGGGTCGCTTAAGCAAGACACACATTTTTGTGAGTGCATAAAGCAGCCACAAAATACATCTTTCCAGATTCAATTGACCCTGCTGATGCAGAACTCGAGCACCTCGATCAGGGCATCCTTGTGTTTACCAGACTTCATCGGCGCCAAGGCATCCTTGGCGATTTCGGCATAATGACGCGCCCGTGCAACTGTGTCGTCAATTGCATCATATTTGTTAAGGAGCGCCATTGCTTCGCTTAGATTTCCATCATCGTTATTGCCTTCTGACAAAGCTTCACGCCAGAAGGCACGTTCCTCATCGGTACCTCTCCGGTAGCTCAATACAACCGGCAGCGTAATCTTGCCCTCACGGAAATCATCGCCAACGTTTTTCCCGAGATCATCCAGGGAACCACCATAATCCAGCACATCATCAATCAATTGGAAGGCGAGGCCCAAATTGGTGCCATAGGACCGAAAACCGCTGATTGTAGCCTTGTCCTTGCCAGCAATAATCGGACCAACTTCGGCTGCTGCAGCAAAAAGCGCAGCGGTTTTGGAGCGGATTACGTTCAGGTATTCATCTTCATTGGTATCGAGATTCTTTGCGGTCGACAGCTGCATTACTTCGCCCTCGGCGATTATGGTCGCCGCATTTGAAAGGACCTCCAGCGATTGCATGGAACCAGCTTCAACCATCATGCGGAAGGCTTGACCCAAAAGAAAATCGCCGACCAGCACACTCGCCTGGTTTCCCCATAACATCCGGGCGGCCAATTTACCGCGGCGCATGTCACTTTCATCCACGACATCATCATGAAGCAGCGTGGCGGTATGCATGAATTCCACCGACGCAGACAATAAGATGTGATTTTCACCCTCATAACCGCACATTTGCGAAGCTGCGATTGTCAGCATCGGTCGCAATCGCTTGCCACCCGAATCAATCAGGTGCTTTGCAACTTCGGGAATCATGGCGACATCGGAACCGGTCTTGGACAATATCAGCCGGTTCACCTTCTCCATATCTGCTTGGGTGAGGCGCAACAGGCTGTCAATACTGGCGGCTGCCGGACTGCCAGGAGCTGCCGGGCTATCAATCGCTCCGTCTTCACGTGCTACTCCGCCAATCGGAATTACTACCCCAGACATTAATTTCTCCTTAGGCTGCATACACCGCCGGTTACCCAGCTAATCTGTTCACACCAAACATATGCAGCTTGCAACCCCTATTAAAGCGACACATTGGCTCATTTGCACTTCAATTTGGTTCAGGAATAGGTTTGACTGTGATTGTTGACAATAAAATCCATAAACCGGTTTCGGCTGGATACGCAAATTGAAGCTACCCTGAAAGCTAATCGAAAGTGATCTGAAATTGCGTGAAATCATACGAACCAATGATCCGGTACTGGTCAGCTTCGTGGAAGCCCTGTTCAAGGAGCAGAATATCGACCACATCGTGTTGGATACCAACATGAGCATCCTGGAAGGTTCAATTGGTATATTTCCCAGGCGCATCATGGTTGACGACGATATTTTCGATCGCGCAGGCCGCTTATTGACCGATGCCGGGCTTGAAAAAGAGCTCACCAAGGAGAAACGCTAGGCGTGAAGGACATACATTTTGCCAGTGATGCAGACCATTCCCGGTCTGATAATCGGGTGGATTCTCATCTCGATCCTTCCCTGCCGCCACTCTCTCGCGACAGCTTCTTTCGGGGCGGATTTGAGGCCTATCAACCGATTGGCGTTGGACATAGGTCCGGATCCGATGCACTTTTGCTTGCCGCGTCGCTCCCCAAAAGCGCAAGTGGGATGATGGCGGAGCTGGGAGCCGGTTCGGGAGTGGCCGCATTCGCCGCCTTGAAGTCACATCCTGAACTAAGGGCAGTCCTTGTCGAGATCGAACCGCTAATGGCGGAAATAGCAAAAAGATCCCTGTCCTTGCCTGTAAATGCCGAATTTGCAGAACGTGCCGCCATCCTTGTGGCCGACGCTGCGCTTTCCGGCGAGGATCGAAAGAAATCAGGACTTGATGACACATCCTTCGATCACGTGATCATGAACCCGCCCTATAATCATTCGGATCGACAACCGTCCAAGCAGCCGCTCAAGGCATTGGCCCACCAAATGCGAGATGGCGGACTTGATGCCTGGCTTCGCACAGGATCAGCGATTTTACGACCGGGGGGCTGGATGCACCTGATTTACCGGGCTGAAGCAATCGGCGAAATCATCTCGTCCATGCAGGGTCGATTTGGTGCGATCTCCATTGTACCGCTGCATGCCAAGGCGGGCGAAAAAGCCTCACGCATTGTAGTACGCGGCAAAAGGGGCTCGCGGGCAAACCTCTCAATTCTGCCGGGCGTCATCCTGCACGAGGCAGATGGAAAGCCAACGGCAATGGCCGAGGAATTGATCAATGGCAGACGCAGCTTGATCGATTAGTCCGGCCAGATCACATCTTGTTGAGAGCCTCCTTGAATTGCGCGGTGCTGTTTAGGCCGGGATAATCCTGGTCAGGGACGTCCACGCCCAGATACGCACATATGGGTTCCCACCCATCTCCCAGATTGTGTACCAGCAATCGATCGGCCGGAACGGTTTCCATTACCGACTTCACATTGGCTTCAAAGATCGCAATAGCCTTGTCTTTGTCTTGGGGGCTGCCCTCAAAAACCTGATTGGCCACCAATGCAAGACCAAGGGAATCCGGATCCGTGCTTTTTTCAATGCCTTTGAGAATGGTATTCTCGAAGCTGTTCCACCAACTCTCGGGAGACCGGTTGGTAAGGATGACCTTTGCTTTGGGATAGTATCTCATAAGGTCACGCCAGTAATGAGCCGACGGCCAATCCACGCAGGAATGATATCCTGCAAATATTTGGTCCCAATCGGGTTTCTCCCCGCGCGAAACGGCGCGCCAAAGTTGTTTGTTTTCCTCGTCTGCCATCACGGCTTTCATGTGGTGGCAAGGTCCAAACCCCAAAATTGTCAGCGCTTCGCGCATGGAATCAGTGCCGGTTCGGCCAAATCCCGCGCCTATGACCTTGATCGACAATAATTCTCTCCTGCTTGATGAGCCGCGACTTCAGCGATGGAATTTTGTGCAGCTACGACGGATAACAATCAATACCGGCCAGTTTTCTGTTGGGAAACAGTCGATTCAGGAAAATTGTCGAATTTCCTTGCAAATGGCAGGTGCACGGGCCATCTGCAACACGGGTAATGCGATTGCTAACTGTTTTGGAGTATCCATGAAACTCAAGAAATTATTGCCTGCGCGCTTTAGAAAAGGCGAACTGGCAATCCCGGTTGTGCGGCTTTCTGGTGTCATTGCACCACCAACGACAGGTTTTCGCCAGAATCTCTCTCTGGCAACCGTCGCAGGACCACTCCAACGTGCATTCGAGATGAAGAGTGCCCCGGTAGTTGCGTTGAGCGTGAATTCACCCGGCGGTTCCCCCGTACAGTCGCGCCTGATATTCCAGCGCATCCGGGAACTTGCAGAAAAGCACAAGAAGCGTGTTCTTGTCTTTGTCGAGGATGTCGCTGCTTCAGGCGGTTACATGATCGCGCTCGCCGGTGATGAAATAATAGCTGATGAATCGTCCATTGTCGGTTCAATCGGGGTGGTTTCAGCCGGATTTGGCTTTACGCAGGCAATAGAGAAGCTTGGTGTAGAACGCCGGGTCTATACCGCAGGCAAGAACAAATCCATGCTCGATCCGTTCATGCCGGAAAAGAAATCGGACATCGATCATCTGAAATCTCTTCAAACCGAGATCCATACGGTCTTCATCGACATGGTCAAACAGGCCCGCAGCGCACAGCTTTCCGATGATCCAGACCTGTTCACGGGCATGTTCTGGACCGGCGCCCGCGCGAAGGAACTCGGACTGATCGACACATGCGGCCTGATGGGTGAAGTAATTCGTGACCGGTACGGCGACAAGGCAGAATTGCAGCTGATGCAGGTTAAGCGGGGCTTGTTTGGCCGTCCGCAACCCGGTGTGGGTGTGTTTTCCGGTAAGGATGGTTTTGCCAAGGAGATTGGC
>JBCCEP010000260.1:0-6272 GCA_039030215.1 Pseudomonadota bacterium | reverse complement strand
GTCTCGCCGGGTTCCACGCCGCCGCCCGGAAAATGCCAGCCTGGCACATAGGTGTGCTTGATCAACAGAATGCGCCCAGCGTCATCTTCAATGAGCGCGCGAACACCCACTGACAATGGTTTGACCCGCATTTTCACGTTGTGAATAAACCGGCGTGGCAGAAAGTGGAGATTCATGGTTTTCGTCCTGCATCTTGTACAAAGCACAAGCTTGGCCTATTCGCCTTGGTCATGTTCACGCTCGCGCACTTGTCAGATGTTCATCTGGGGCCTTTGCCGCCCATAACATGGCATCAACTGCTTTCAAAGCGGTTCACCGGCTACGCAAACTGGAAGTTAAATCGCGAGCACACCCATCAGGGCGAAGTTCTTTCCGGCCTGATCGACCATATCAAGCAGAGATCGCCTGATCACATTGCCCTGACGGGAGATATCATCAATCTTGGTCTGAATGACGAAATAGCAAACGCGCGCGCCTGGCTTGAAGCATTCGGGCCGCCTCAACAAGTCAGCCTCGTCTGCGGTAATCACGATGCCTATGTGCCGGGGTCGCTGGAACAAGCATTTGAAAATTGGCAGCCTTATCTGTCAGGTGATGATGGAAGCCCGATCAAAAGTGCGCTCGACTATCCTGTCGTCAGGCGACGGGGAAAAATTTCGTTCATCCTGTGTAACTCGGCGTGCGCGACGCCGGTATTTTTTGCGACCGGGTGCTTCGACCGTCACCAGACGGATGGACTCGCAAAGATATTGGACCAGGAGGTCGCGCAGAGGCAATGCAGGGTAATACTTATCCATCACCCACCGGTTGACGGGCAGACCAGATTTCAGAAGCGCCTTGTTGGCGCGCAATATTTCAGGAATGCGGTGAAAAAATCTGGCGCCGAGCTGATTTTGCACGGGCACACGCATGTCGACAGTCTGGCGAAGATTGAGGGCCCGAATGGATCTGTTCCCGTATTGGGCGTTCCTGCTGGAGGCCAGTCACCGGGCGGAAAGCGGACTGCTGCGCGGTATAATCTGCTTTCGATCGAAGATGAAGGCGACAAGAAATGGGACATTAGCCAACAACAATATGGCTATGGCGAGGATTTCACCGGAATCAAGAAGATCGGGGAAACAAGGCTGATTTCAGAATCCTGACATTAGCTGCGAAACGATCAGCTAAACACCGCCGAGCCATGCCCACAGGATCAGCGATGCTGCCCCGACCATGAATCCTGCCCCGAATATGAGGACGGAATACAGTATTGTCAGCCATAACCGGCGCGAATTGTCGATGCGCAGCAGGCTGCCTGTTCTGGTCGGCTTCAGAAGTGTCTCGACCCCGGTGTTTTCATCCGCCTGACGCAGTTTCAGTGCCTGCCAGTCGCCCTCGATTGTATATTCGCGATCAAGCAGCCGCTCGGCGATATATTGGGTGACCATTTCCGCCATTTTGAGCCGGTCCGGTGTCGAACCAACCACGGTGCGCCCAAGCCGGGTATCCTTGATGAATTCGTATTGCCGGCGATCGCGACCCATGCGTACAAAGCTGGTCATGTCGATCCAAAACCTTGCATCACTGCCGCCCGACAGGCTGAAGTCGAAGAGTTCCACGTCCTTGGGAACCTCCTCGAGAACAGGCTCGAGTTCCTGAACCAGTAATTCCAGCCGCGCGCGGGCAGCCTGAGACATTTCAACCACAACATCGTTGCGATTGGCCTGGTTTTCGCGAATTTTCACTATTGAATCGGACAGGCTCAGGGATTTATTTTCCGGTTTGACATTACGTTTGTCAAATCCAGCCCCAATGTCCTCGACATTGTCTTTCTCGGTACCGGCCATACATCGCCCTCCAGGGCAGTTTACTCAAACATTTCTAGCCTTTAACCCTTACTTTACCTTTTGTGCCCGTTTTGTTCAATCGGATAATTGCTACACGCCTAAAGATGAAATTATTCAGCTTACCGACCTGTTTGCCGCAACGCCTCGCCCAAAACCATCGCGCCGGCCAGTGCCAGGTTGATGGAACGGGTGTTTTCGGCCATCGGAATTGTCAGACTTTCGCCACAGTATTGATGGATTTCTTCCGGGACGCCGGAAGATTCCCGCCCAAGTAGCAGGATATCGCTGGCGCTAAACTCAAAATCCACATATGGTCTGTCTGCCCTCGTGGTCAGCAGGACGATTCGTCTGTCATTTTCGGCCATGGTGGAACAAAAAGAACTCCAGTCCAGGTGACGGGTCAGGGAAGCAAGCTCGGCATAATCCATGCCGGCGCGGCGCAGGGCCTTGTCGTCGAGACGGAAACCAGCTGGTTCGATGATGTGCAGCTCTGTTGCAGTACATGCTGCCAGGCGCAACAACGTTCCGGTATTCCCGGCAATGTCCGGCTGGTAAAGTGCAATGGACGGCCTGATGTCAATCATTTTGCTGTCTCGTTCAAATTAACTCAATCGTGCGGCTGTAGGGGTGTTGGTAAGACCCTTATTGAAGCAGTTGCTTTTGCGGAGCAAATCCATGTTCGCCTTTTTTGAACGACGGATACAACCCTATCCCGACAGGCTGCCTCAGATGCCGCCCAAGGGTCTGGTCGCGTTTTGCTGGCATTATTCCCGCGATGCCTGGCCCTGGCTGTTGCTGATGAGCATAGGCGCGGCTGCGATCGCGATCTGTGAGGTGCTGTTGTTTGGGTTTCTCGGGCGCATTGTCGATTGGCTGGGAGAAGCCGACCGGGCAAGTTTCCTTGCCGAGGAATCGACCCGGCTATGGTTGATGGGGCTATTTGTACTGGTCCTGCTTCCGATACTCACACTCATACAGTCTCTTGTCATCCACCAGGTCTTGCTCGGCAATTATCCGATGATCGCACGCTGGCAGATGCATCGGTATCTGCTGCGGCAATCCATGGACTTTTTTGCCAATGAGTTTGCGGGGCGGGTTGCAACAAAAGTCATGCAGACCTCGCTTGCGATCCGCGAGACCGTTATAAAACTCCTGGATATCTTTGTTTATGTCACGGTTTATTTTGCTGCTGTATTCGTGATGGTGGCGAGCTCCGACTGGCGGTTGGTAATTCCGCTCGCGCTCTGGATCTCGATCTATGCCGGACTTATTGCGTATTTCGTGCCAAAGCTTCGGAACGTGTCGGCCGAGCAGGCTGATGCACGTTCAAACATGACCGGACGGGTTGTCGACAGCTACACCAATATCGCCACGGTCAAACTGTTCTCCCATGCCGGACGGGAAGCAGCCTATGCGAGAGAGGGCATGGACGGCTTCCTGGATACGGTTTACCGGCAAATGCGCCTCGTTACCCTGTTTTACTGGCTGGTCTATTTCAACAATTGCCTTGTCGTCTTTCTGATTGCGGCGATGTCCATCTGGCTATGGCTTGGCGCGGTTGTCTCGATCGGGGCGATTGCGGTTGCCATTGCACTCGCCCTGCGGGTGAACGGCATGTCGCAGTGGATCATGTGGGAGGTTTCCGGATTGTTCGAGAATATCGGTGTTGTCATGGACGGCATGAGCATGATGTCCAATCCGCCAAAAATCACCGACAAGCCGGATGCCGAGCAACTACAGGTCACCGACGGCGCGATGAAGTTCGACCATGTCAGATTTCACTACGGTAAGGAGACCGGTGTCATCGAGGATTTGTCATTGAGCATAGCACCGGGCGAAAAAATCGGCCTGGTTGGCCGCTCCGGTGCGGGCAAGACAACGCTGACCAATCTGTTGCTGCGCTTTTACGATCTTGAAGGTGGAAAGATCAGCATCGACGGCACTGACATTTCAACTGTGACGCAAGACAGCCTGCGGGCGCAAATTGGTGTGGTGACCCAGGACACCTCGTTGTTGCACCGGTCGATCCGGGACAATATCGCCTATGGCCGTCCGCTGGTTACCGATGCGGAAATCGTGCAGGCGACCAAGCGGGCAAGCGCCTGGGAATTCATCCAGGATCTTGAAGACCAGAATGGCCGTATCGGGCTGGATGCCCATGTCGGGGAGCGTGGTGTCAAACTTTCCGGCGGGCAGCGGCAGCGCATCGCAATTTCCCGGGTTTTCCTGAAAGATGCGCCCATGCTGGTTCTCGATGAGGCAACGTCCGCGCTGGATTCGGAAGTAGAGGCTGCGATCCAGGAAAACCTGTTTGCCTTGATGGAAGGCAAGACGGTAATTGCGATTGCACACCGGCTTTCGACAATTTCGCAGCTTGATCGTCTGGTTGTCATGGACAAGGGCAAAATTGTTGAAATGGGTTCGCATGAGGAGCTAATTTCCGGTAACGGTCTCTATTCGGAATTATGGGCTCGACAGTCTGGCGGGTTCCTGTATGCCGAAGACGAAGCATTTCCGGGTGCAGCACAGTAAATGAATCTGTTTGAACCTCTTTTGACCCGTCTTGAGGGCTGGATTGACCCGTTCAAGCCGCGCCACTCCTATGAGCCGCCAAACCGGTTGCTGGCCTATGTCTGGTTCTATGTGCGTCAGGCAAAATGGGCTTTCTTCGCCTTGCTGCTTTATGGTTTTGTGCATGCGCTGATCGAGGCGGCGTTGTTCAGTTTTGTCGGGCGTATCGTCGACATCATGGCCAGCGCTGAATCGGCGGCTATCCGCCAGGAAGGTTGGGAAAGCCTTATTTCCAACTATGGCGTTGAACTTCTTGCCATGCTGGCAATCGTCGTCATTGGCCGGGCATTGGTGATCGCCTGGGGTGCGATGATCGAAGAACAGGTGATTGTACCCGGTTTCTTCACGCTTATGCGCTGGCAAAGCCACAAGCAGGTGATTTCGCAGTCGCTGTCCTATTTTCAGAACGATCTGTCCGGCCGTCTTGCGCAGAAGGTAATGCAATCGGGTCAGGCGGCAGGCGACATGATGATTTCGCTATTGCAAATCATCTGGTTTGTCGTGGTCTATGCGTTCACGACCGTAGGCTTGCTGGCAGCGCTTGATATCAGGCTTGGTGCGGTGGTTATGGCCTGGATAGCGATTTTTGCGGTGATCGCGTGGCATTTTGTGCCGAAGATCCGTCACTACGGCAAATTGGTTGCAGAAGCCGGATCGGTCGCTTCGGGGCGTCTTGTCGATGGATATACCAATATTGTTACCGTGAAGCTGAACTCCGGGTCCGGAGTCGAGGAAAACTTCGTGCATGAAGCAATGGCTGACATGCATGAAGCCTTGAAGAAGTTTACCCGCAAGCTTACGGGCGTCCGGGTCGTCCTGTCGACCGTATCCGGGCTGATGATCGGAGTAATCGGCTATCTGGCAATGGATCTGTGGCTGCAAGAAGAGATCAGCGCGGGCCAGGTGGCGTTCACGCTGGCCATGGTCTTGCGACTCAACCTTTTACTCGGTCGGTTGATGGGAAATCTGAACGGGTTTTTTCGTTCAGCGGGAACAGCCCAGAATTCGATGGAAACCATCGCCAAACCTCTGACCATGGGTGATGCGGATGATGCCAAGCCGCTTGAGTTCATCCAGGGGAGGATACAATTCGAAAAAGTGCGGTTTTCCTATGGTGATGGCGGTTCGGTCTTGCGAGATGTTTCGCTTGAGATCAAACCCGGCGAGAAGATCGGGCTGGTTGGGCCATCCGGTGCGGGCAAATCCACATTAATCAATCTGTTGCTACGATTTTTCGATCCGCAATCGGGCAGGGTATTGTTTGATGGACAGGACATCCGCTCCGTGACGCAGAAAAGCCTTCGCGAAAATTTTTCCATGGTGCAGCAGGAGACGGCGCTGTTTCATCGATCCGTATTCGACAATATTGCCTATGGTAAAATCGGGGTGGACAGATCGGAAGTTGTTGCCGCGGCTAGGCATGCGAGTGCCGATGAATTCATTCAGGAGCTGGAGGATAACAAGGGCAGAAAGGCATATGATGCCCGGATCGGTGAGCGAGGCGTGAAGCTTTCCGGCGGGCAACGCCAGCGAATTGCCATTGCACGGATATTCCTGAAAGATGCACCAATACTGGTGCTGGATGAAGCAACTTCCCAGCTTGATTCCGAAATCGAAGCGGCCATTCAAGAGAATCTTCTGGATCTCATGAAGGGCAAGACTGTGATTGCGATTGCACACAGGCTTTCGACCATTGCGCAACTCGACCGGCTTATCGTCATGGATGGTGGCGAGATTATCGAGCAAGGCAGCCACAGGGAATTATTGGCCAAAGGTGGTCTTTATGCCCGCCTTTGGAAACGGCAATCTGGCGGCTTCATCGCCAAGGATATTTCCGAACCGGCGCTCGCCAAATGAATGTCTTCGAATTTGCGG
>JBCCEP010000259.1:0-6279 GCA_039030215.1 Pseudomonadota bacterium | reverse complement strand
CTGGCAACCGGTTCTTCGATTGGCGGCAACGGGCAAAATGTGATGGCCGGCGAACCTTCGAGGTCGCCCGGCATCAGAAATCGTCCCGGCGGCAGGGTGGAGAAAGCAGTCTCATCTTCCCGGCAGGCGCGCAGATAGTCGGTGAAAAGGGAAGCCAGTTCGATTGCGACTGTTTCATCGGTTGGCGTATCCGGTGGAACATTCTTCAGTTTGGCGAGCCACTTCGCAGAGAGTTTGGAGCGTTTACCATCCTTTGCCAGGTTCAGCGCCTTCTCGCTCCACTCCTCAAATTTCATTCCGAGCAGTGGAAGGTCGAGCAGCCACTCTCCTGGATAGTCGACAATGTCGATGTTCAACGTTCCGGGACCGAAAGCGCGGCCCCAGGCAGAGGCGGACTCGTAGTTGATCGTAAGACGCAATTCGGAGATCGCCCTGGTGGAATCAGGCCAATTGCGAGATTCAACCAGGGTTCGAACATGTTCCTCATATTGGAAACGGGGAACATCCATTGACGGTTGCGGTTTTAGTCCGGCCGAAGCAATGCGGCCCGATTGCCAGGGTTCGAACAGCGGCAATCGACCACCGTGAATGAAATTGTGCACCAGTGCGGTAATGAAGACGGTCTTTCCGGATCGTGAAAGACCGGTCACGCCAAACCTCAGGGTCGGTGAGACAAGATTGCCTGTCAGATCAACCAGATTATCCAGCGTGATCTTTGCATCGTCTCTGATTGTCGTAATGGGTTTGTTCGGCGCCATTAAGGTTTCCGCGGGTATGAATGTGACGCGGATATGGGGTTATCGGGAGGATATTTCAAAAATGGTGTGAGCACGGCAGTATTACAGTTCCCGCGGCAGCATGAAATCTGTGATATATCCGCTCTTGGTGGCGATCGCGTTCCAGTCGTCGATGTCAAAGTCAATTACTGCGAGCGCACCGGTGGGATACTTGTTTGAGACGGCCTGCAAATGTTTGGGTTCACCGTCGCCGATTAGCTGGAGTGCAATTTCCGCACACATGGGATTGTGGCCGACGATCATGAGATCCTGTCTTTCGGGATGACGGCGGATGCAGTCAACATAACTCAGCGTATCGCCCGAGTAGAGCTTGTCGACATAGTCGATATTTGGGGCGTCGTCATAGGCCAATATAATGCCGTGCATTGTCAGTCGGGTTCGCAAGGCTGGAGAACAGTAGACCTGCGGTGGTAGATATTCGCGTTCGCGCAATTCAGCTGCAATTTTCCTCAGGTCCGAGGAGCCGCGTTCATTAAGTCCCCGATCGAAATCCTTTGCACCGGTTTCGGCCCAGGAAGATTTTGCATGGCGCAGAATATAAAGACGCATTGACACTCCATTTTTGATTTATTGATGCATAGACTGTTCGATTATCGAGAACAACGGACATTTCCAAATCCGCACGGCGGACTGAAATACGGAAGGTTCCTTATCATTGTTTGGTACGAGGCTGCGGTGAAGGCATGACAATTGAGTATTCCGAGCAAGGTGTGTTGACCGACCATCGCACAAGAAGGGCAGGCGCGGTAGGGCATATCAAATCCTACTACGCCGAAACCGGCCCGACGCTCAGCTATTACGCGCCGCTAGAGCAGGATCGTGATTGCGAGATTTGCGTCATTGGTGGCGGGCTTGCCGGATTGACGGCGGCAGCCGAGCTCGCTCGCGCAGGCAAGGAAACAGTGCTGGTTGAATCCAACCGCCTTGCCTGGGCAGCTTCCGGACGTAATGGCGGATTTGTAGCGCCGGGATATGCGCGGAGCATTTTCGATATCGAGAAGAGGCTGGGGCTGGACTTTGCCCAACAGCTCTACCGTTTGAGCAATGAAGGGGTGGCCTATGTCAGAAGCACCATACGAAAAGCGAAGGCCAACCACATAATCGGTGGCGACGGGTGGCTGAGCATGATTCGTCACAAGGGAACTAATTCGCTCGAACGCAGGGCAGAAAGAATGGTGCGCGACTATAATGCGATGCAGAACTTCGTCCCCGGTGACGAACTGGAAAAATATGTAACCAGCGAGAAATATCATGCCGGCGTGATGGATATGGGTTGTTTCCATATTCAACCGCTTGAGTATGCCGGTTTGCTTGCGGCCAATGCCAAACAAAGTGGTGCCGCGATCCACGAGAACAGTTCGGCAGTTTCGATTGAACCTGACGGCAGCAAATGGAAGGTAAGTGTGGGTGAGCATGTCGTGTCCGCACACCATGTCTTGGTCGCGACCAGTGTCTATGGCGGTCCATTACGCGAACTGAATGGTGCGCTGGTGCCAGTCGCCACCTATGTAGTTGCGGCGAAAAGCCCGGGCGGCAGGTTGGGGGATGCGATACAGTTTGGCGGCTGTCTTTCCGACTTTCGCAGGGCGAATGATTACTACCGGCTTGTTGGTGAAAAAGAGGATCCGACGCTGATCTGGGGTGGCAGGATAACCACCCGCCAGTCGCAGCCTGTTAAACTGGCCGAGTCTCTGATGGCGGACATTCAAGATGTCTATCCACAATTGGATGATCTTGTGATTACGCATTGCTGGTCAGGGCTCATGGCCTATCCGGTACACAAGATGCCGATTATCGGGCAAGTTGATGAAAATTTGTGGGTAGCGACCGGTTTCGGCGGACATGGGCTCAATACAACAGCCATGGCAGGCAACTTGATCGCTTCAGCCATATCGGCTGGTGACGATCGTTACAGGCTGTTCTCTCGCTTTGGACCAAAATGGGCAGGTGGCGCTGCTGGCCGTATCTCAGCGCAATTGGAATACTGGCGGCTGAAATTTTTGGACAATATTTCGGAGCGTTTCATGACAGGATAGGTTCGGCATGGCTAAACCGATGCAATTCGGTTCCATCTTCCGAAAAATGTTCCGAATCGAGAATCATATTTGAATCATTGGCTTGGCTAATTTTCTTCAGATTTTTGCGATCAATTTATGAAAAATGCAATCGCTTAATAAGAGGATTTCAAACAAGTTATCAACGAACGAAAAATCCGTCTTGTGACTTTCACAATCCAGCATTATAAGGCCCTCAGTTTTAATCGGAGATATGGCCCTGAATATGTCTGATGCGATAGAGGCGAACTACATGCCGTCTGACGATGAGCCGTTTATGAATGATCGTCAGCGTGAGTACTTCAAGAACAAACTACTGAAATGGAAATCGGACATATTGAAAGAATCGAGAGGTACACTCGATACGCTTCAGGATCAGTCCGACAAGCTTCCTGACATGGCTGACCGGGCCTCCTCGGAGACCGATCGCTCGATTGAACTGAGAGCGCGGGACAGGCAAAGAAAACTCATCGGCAAGATTGATGAAGCGCTTCGCCGGATTGAAGATGGCTCCTATGGTTATTGCGAGGAGACCGGCGAGCCGATCAGTCTGAAGCGGCTTGACGCAAGGCCAATAGCGACCTTGTCGATCGAGGCGCAGGAACGGCATGAGCGCCGCGAAAAGATTTATCGCGACGACTAGCTATCTGTTCAGCGTGCGAAAGCTTTGATGTTTGGATAGTTCTGATGTGAATGCCGCATATTCCAGTGCGGCATTTCGCTATGAGTTTGCCAATTCGTCCAGCAGTCGCTGCATCTCGTCTTCAACATTCTGATTCTTGCTGAGCGGCTGCTTTTGTGCCTTGTCGGATTGCTGATCCGGTTCAGTTTCAGCTTCGACTTCTGGCGCAAGCGGTTCATCCACCGCAAGTTCTGCAGCTATTGATTCTGTAATTTCGACTTGCGCCGTTTCTGCCGCATCTTCCAATAGTGGTTCATCAACGGGTGCCGGGTCAGGTTCGACCGGCGCTGGTACGTCATCCAGGCTTTCCAATTCCGGCGTGACGGATGCGAGCTCGCTTTCAAGCTCTGAAAACGGGTCTGGTGCCTGTTCGTCGGTTTGCAGGGCGCTTTCAAGCTCTTCTTCCAGGACGCTGGAGGGCGGTGGTGCCTGCCCCAAATCGGGTTCGACGAGCGTTTCAGCAGGAGCTACAAACTCTTCAGTTACCGTCTCGTGAACTGGTTCATCATTTTCGGGCTCAAAATATGCCTCTTCCACGACCGGCGGGGTTGTCTCTTCTACAGGTGCCGATTCAGCCTCATCTACATATTCCGTGGCGGCAACTGCTGCAGCCCCGACGCCGATGCCAGCGGCAGCAACACCAATCTCAGTGTTTTCCTGCCGTTCGGGAGCTTCAGGCTTGTCTTCGCGCGATCTGCGGCGAGAGCGATGCTCCTTGTGGCGCACTGGTGCTGTTGCCGGGTCAATATTGCCCTCAATCAACACATCGCTCGCACCACCAATCAGGACAAGATGTTCGACATCATCCCGGCGAACCAGGACAAGCCGTCTCTTTCCATCGACATGGGCTGCATCCAGCACGGCAAGCCTTGGTTGCTTGTTCCTGCCAGAGCCAATACCACCTACTCCCGCAATCTTGCGGAAAATCCAGAAAAGCAGGACCAGCGCGACAGCCAGACCCACCACGATCAAGATCAACGTCAATGCTGTAGAACCGTTGCCCAACGCCGTCTGAATTCCTTCCATCTTCTTATCTCCCCGCAACTGCGGCACTAATGCGACTGGATAAGCGCGTTTTGAATGTTGTTGAATAGATTACTTTATAATTGAGAATTGTTTAACTGTTTTCCACAGAAACGGGTGTGTTGTGGGAAAAACACGATCTTCGAGTGCAAAACGCAGAAATTGATGGCGAGAAAGTGTTCAATTGGAATTATTTACTCCGGTACAAGATTTGTTCCAGTCGCGGCATACCGCCAATATGTACATGTTTTTTGCCTGATTATTCCCTGTAAAGCGGGAAATAGACCTGTTTGACTTTTCGCGGCTGCGAGAATGTGATTCAACATTCCTGCGGGAATCGCAGAATCGCCGATTCTGCCGGTGTCACAAAATTGCGGGAATCCGGGGCTGAATGAACAAGCCGGAAAAACCAGATCAGGATAAGTCGCCAGCGGCCAGCCGGAATGCTCAGGGCCCAAAGGTAACCAATCTTTTTCTGCTGGGGCTTGGACTGGCTACGTTGTCGGCAGCTTTGTTCCTGTTCGGCAATGAATGGCTCGGCGAACCGTTCATGCTTGCCATATTGGGTGCGATGGCAGCCTGTGGCGTGTTCTTTGTCTTCCTCATCTTCCTGGGTTTTGTGCAAGTAACTTCCCGCCGGAGTGTCAACACATTGGCGGAAAGGTTGGTTGACGGCATGGATGCTGGTCTGGTCGTCATCGATCGTGACGGCAGGATTGTCTATTCCAACCAGGCCTATGCCGATTTGACAGGAGCGACCGACGAAACCGAGATCGCCAGCGTCGAGAAAGTCTTTTCCAGGCGAACGGAAGCTTCCGAACTGATCTACCGGATGTCAAACAACGCCAAAAAGAACATTGCCAGCGTCGAGGAATTTCGACTGGCAAATGGTCTGAGAACCGGTGATGAGGGTGCCCGATGGTTTCGGATGCGTGCAAGGCCGTTGGAGACAGATGGCTCGGACGAGCCGATGATCGTGTGGCAGGTCTCCGACATTACCGACGATCGCAGCCGGCAGGAGAACGCATTTCTGGAGCTGCAGAACGCCATCAACTATCTCGACCATGCGCCTGCGGGTTTCCTTTCCAGTGAGGCTGGCGGTGCGGTCGTCTATATCAATGCGACGCTTGCCGATTGGCTGGGGATTGATCTTGCGCAGTTCGTCCCCGGCTCGCTCAACTTGAATGATATCGTGCTCGGCGAAGGCATGGCACTGCTGGATGCCGTCAAGGCAGGAAATGACGGGTCAAAGACCGCGGTGATCGAACTTGATCTGGCCAAAACGGATGGCAGACCGCTGCCGGTACGGCTGTTTCACCGTGTGGCTGCTGATATAGACGGCGCGCCAGGGGCTACACGAACCGTCGTATTGAACCGGATGGAGCAGGAAGGCAGTTGGGATCAGGATGCCGAGATAAACTTCACGCGGTTTTTCAACAGCACGCCTATGGCAATTGCTGCTATTGGCAAGGATGGCGGCATACGTAGAACCAATGCGCCTTTCCAGCGGATGTTTGGCGATGTGGTGGAGAGCAAAGGCGGGATCAAATCCGTCTCATTTACCGATCTTGCAGATGAGTCGAGCAGGGAAGCGCTAAAGTCGGCAATGAAAGCTGCAATTGCAGGCCAGGCCAAGATCGCGCCCGTCGATGTTCTGGTGCCCGGCGAAGAAGATCTAAGCGCGCGGATTTATGTCAGCCCGGTAAATGTCGGGGATGACGGG
>JBCCEP010000258.1:0-6283 GCA_039030215.1 Pseudomonadota bacterium | reverse complement strand
CCGCATTTTTCCAATAGACGGCCGCGCCTGTTTCATAAGCAAGCTTCTGTGCGCGATCCGACATTACGGTTTTTTCGGCGACGGCTATGATCTTTTTGCGCACATCCTGTGGCGTGTCCTTGTGTACAAACAGCCCGTTCCAGAGGGCGACATTAAGCGCCGGGACCAGTTCTGCCACGGTGGGCGTGTCAGGGGTGAGGGGAATACGCTCCGAACCGATCGAGGCCAGAACCTTTACATTGTCGAGGCAGGGCAAAATCAGCTGCAGCGTCGTGTTGATCACATCTACATCACCCGAGGCCAGCGTGTTGCAGTCGAGTGCATCAAACGCTGCATCGGAAGCGAAGGAAAAGCCCATCTCCTTTGCAAGGCCCATTGTTACCTGCGTCGGGACGAGCGGCGCACCAAAATGACCGAGTACGACATCGTTGTCCTTGGCATATTCTACCAGTCCGGCCATGTCGTCATAGGGTGCATCGCCGCTGACGGCTATGACAAACGGATAGGTCAGGAAATTGCCAAGAGGCACGAATGGATCAGGATTGAGATCCGGGATCCCGATTTTCGGACCAACAACCGGAATGGCAATGATGAACGAGCCGATCGTGTAGCCATCGGCAGGCGCATTGGCGACAGCCACCGCTCCAGGGAATGGGCCGCCACCTCCTCCGGGCTTGTTAACAACCGCGGTCGGTACGTCATAGGCGGCCTGGAAATCTTCAGCAATCATGCGGGTCAATACGTCTTCAAGGTCTCCCGGAGGCCAAGGCACGACAAACTCCACCGGCTTCTCCGGATATTCTGCAAATGCCGCGCCCGAAAACGGGCAAGCAGCGACCAGGCCAGCAATTATTATTTTTCCGACTTTATGCATGATCTTCTCCCTACGCGGTTTATTTATTAAACCATTGTTGCATAAAAAACTTGTTTTGTTAAGCATTTTATGGCAAACTTTTTTGGAAGCTGTCAGATAATTGGAAGTCAAACCATGTCGGTCGTGACTAAGGCTCTGGAACTTTTGAAGTATTTTTCGGCATCCAGGCCGGAAATCGGGCTTTCGCATTTCTGCAAGCTGACAAAACGGGACAAGGCTACCACCTATCGCTATCTGGAAGCGCTGGAGCAGGCCGGTTTCGTTGAGAAGAACCGGGTTACAAAGGCTTACAGAATTGGGCCGATGGTTTTGCATCTGGCGCAGATGCGAGAACTGACGGTTCCACGGCGGGAGGGTGCCCGGCACGCGCTCGAAATTCTCGCCGAGGCAACGGGGGAGACAGCGCATGCTTCCGTTCTGTCAGGAGCGGATTTGCATGTGCTTCTTGAACACCAGTCAAACAAGCATAGCACGCGCGCGGTTGTTGATATCCAGGTCCTGCCCCTGCATGCAACTGCCTCCGGTATTTGCGCATTGGCATTCGGCCCGGAAGATCTGTTAAAGACGATGGATGGCAACCTAGAACAGTTCACCCCCTACACGGCTGATACCGAGAAAAGGCTGAGTTCGGCAATCGACGTGGCGCGAAAGACCGGCTTTGGCATTTCCAATCGCGGCCTGGAATTCGACGTCTATGGTATGGCAGCGCCGGTATTCGACAAGACTGGGCTCCTAGCTGGCACGGTGGCCGTTGCAAGCGTCGCAAGCCGGTTGACCCCCGAAAGCCAGATTAACATCAAACAGCAGCTTATCGATGCCAGTCGTGAAATCACAACCAATTGGGGTGGTGCCATTCCGATGCCGGTTGAAGAATGCTGGGCGCATTCGATCGATCATGCTGATCAACAGGAAGCTGTCCAATGAAAGATTCCAACTTTCTCAGAGAAAACAACGCCCGCTATTTCTGGCATCCGATGACTTCGCCTGAGGACAGCCAGACAACACCGCCTAAAATTATTACTGGTTCGGAAGGCGTTCACATTCACGATATTGACGGCAATTCTGTTGTCGATGGGGTCGGCGGCCTGTGGAACGTGAACCTGGGATATTCCTGCGAACCGGTGAAGCAGGCGATTACCGATCAGTTGCAGAAGCTGCCCTATTATTCCACCTTCAGAGGTTCATCCAATGACGCGGCAATTGAATTGTCCTATGAACTGGCGCAGTTTTTCGCGCCGGACGGACTTAGCCGAGCGTTTTTTACCTCCGGCGGATCTGACTCTGTCGAGACCGCTTTGCGCCTTGCGCGCCAATATCACAAGTTGAGAGGTGAAGCCGGCCGGATAAAGTTCATGAGCCTGAAGAAGGGATATCACGGCACGCATTTTGGCGGAGCCAGCGTGAATGGCAATGCTAATTTCCGAACCGCCTATGAACCCTTGTTGCCCGGCTGCTATCACATTCCCGCACCCTATACCTATCGCAATCCGTTCAATGAGAATGATCCCGAGAAGCTCGCGCAGTTTTGCGTAGCCGCGCTCGAAGATGAAATCATTTTCCAGGGCCCAAACACAATCGCGGCGATGATCATGGAACCCATTTTGGGGGCAGGCGGTGTTATTCCACCGCATAAGAGTTTTGCCCCGGCGGTGCGCGAGATCTGCGACCGCCACGGGATATTGCTGATTACCGATGAAGTCATCACCGCCTATGGTCGCACCGGTGCCTGGTCCGGGGCTCGCCTGTGGGGTATCAAGCCTGACATGATGTGTACCGCCAAGGCAGTTACCAACGGGTATTTTCCGTTTGGAGCGGTCATGGCAGGCGAACATATGATCGAGGTTTTCGAAAACAATCCGGCTGCCAAGATCGGTCATGGCTATACCTATTCGGGCCACCCGGTCGGTGCCGCTGCTGCGCTTGCCTGTCTGGCCGAAACAGTTCGATTGAATGTGATCGAGAATGCTGCTGCGCGCGGCACGCAACTCTATGAGGGTTGCTGCAACTTGATGGAGAAATACGATATCATTGGCGATGTGCGTGGTGGGCACGGTCTGATGACTGCAATAGAGATGGTCGCTGACCGATCGACGAAAGCGCCAATCGATGGGGGAACTGCTGCCAATGTGCAGGAGACCGCTTATAAGAATGGCGCGATGATCCGCGTTTCCGGCGCGAATATCATCTTGTCGCCGCCACTGGTACTGAGTGAAGCTGATGTGGACACAATCCTGTCTGCACTTGATGCAGGGTTCGCAGCCATTTGAGAATTGTGATGTCTGAAAACTATGTAGTCCTTCTTGGTACCAAAGGTGGTCCGGCGATCCGTCCCGGATCAAGCATGCCGACATCAAACCTGTTCTGTTTGAACGGCCAGCAGATTGTCGTGGATTGCGGGCTTGGCGTCACACGCGGTTTGGTGGATCAGGGTGTTCAACTCAAGGACTTATCGCTGATCTTTATAAGCCATCTGCATTCGGATCATTGCCTGGAACTTGGACCGCTATTACATACTGCCTGGACCGCTGGGCTGAAGACGAAGGTGGATGTCTTTGGTCCAGAAGGTCTTGACGCCTATTGGCACGGCTTTTTGCAGTCAATGAAGGCCGATATCGATCTGCGTATCGAAGATGAAGGTCGGCCTGATCTGCGCGATCTGGTGGCGATTCACGTCATCGATGCCGGAACTGTTTGGCAGGGTGGCGGATTGACCATTTCGGCGATCAGAACCATTCACCCGCCCCTGGTAGACTGTTTTGCCCTGTCTTTCAAAACCGATACCAAACATGTCGTGTTTTCCGGTGATACTGCGCCACTGGCGGAGTTGGAAGAATTTGCGAACGGGGCCGATCTGCTGATCCATGAAGCAATGCTCGAAAGTGCCTTGCCGGCATTGCTGAAGCGTGTGGGCAATGGAAGCGACAAATTGATGGAACATTGGTTGCGGTCTCATTCTTTCGCGCATGATGCCGCGCATACGGCAGTTGCCGCCAAGGTCAAGCAACTGGCATTGTCGCATCTAATCCCATCTGACGATCCGGATTATGACAAAAGCGATTGGCAGGAAGCAGTTTCCGCAATCTGGGATGGTCCGCTCCATGTGGGTAAAGACGGTCTCAGGATTGATTTGTAGCCTTGGTGCCACCAGATAGGTTCTCGGCCAGCTAACCCGCCTGAATTACTTACAATTTCCCTGGAGCTTGCGCGCAGCATTGATCCTGTCTTCAGTGCGATTTGTCCTGTATAGATTGCTCAAAATTAGCGGATAACTGTCGTCGCTCCGCACCCTGTGCAGCTGTGACATGGAGAGCCCCATGACCGTAGGTACAGACGAAAAACAGTCCATACCGGCACCTTATATTCTGTTGGCATTGCCGGATTGGGTAGAGCGCATCGTCGAAGCCGGTATTGTCAGCGCCGACCCGCATGTCCGGCGGCGGCAGCGTTTTGCAAATGTTGCATCCTACGCCCTTAGCATCGACGCACTTACCCACCTGATCGTCAATTCGGCACATAATTTCGAGGCTCTACTGCCGGTAAACATCTACAATTTCCTGGCGTGTATCGTCTATCTGTTGCTGCACCGGCTGCATCGGGTTGGTGACACCTTCATGGTCAATGTGCTGATCGCCTTTGCGCTTATCGGCCACAGCTATGTGATCTTTGCCTTTGGACTAGCGAGCAATCTGCAGGTGTATTTTACCATGGCCGGGATCATCCTGTTTCTGGTCGGACTTCCGCATTGGCGGAATTTCCTTGTTCTCTACCTGATGACTTTTGCAGCGCTGATGATCTCGATGACATTTGCAACCGAGGAAGGCTTTGTGATGCTTGAAGACCAGGCATTTCGGGAGAGCCTTGGACTGCAGGCGATGGTCAGTGCATTTGTCCTGAATGCAGTTGTCATTGCCGCCGTGCTTGCAGCACTTGATCGGGCCGAACAAAATCTGCAATTCGAATATGACCGGGCAGAGAACCTGCTGGAGTCTATTCTGCCGGCATCGATCGCGAAACGGCTCAAATCCGGAAAGGAAAAACAGATCGCCGACCGGCTGGAAGGCGCTTCCGTATTATTCATGGACTTGGTGGGATTCACGCCCGTCTCGGGGAGCGCAGCACCGGAAGACGTTGTCGACTACCTTCACCGGCTGTTTTCGCGCTTCGATGATCTTTGCGAAACCTACGGGGTGGACAAGATCAAGACCATTGGTGACAGCTATATGGCAGTTGGTGGCCTGGATGGTGATGAAAAAAAGGGTGCAGGATCCATTGCAAGACTGGCACTGGCGATGCGGAACAGCGTGGGAAGCGAGGAACTTGCCGGTGAAAAAATGGGAATGCGTGCTGGTATCCATTTCGGGCCGGTGGTTGCCGGTGTAATCGGCGACAGGCGCCTTGCCTATGATGTCTGGGGCGCCACGGTCAACATTGCTTCGAGAATGGAATCGAGCGGCAAACCTGGCGAAATCCACGTCACTGATGATTTCAAGCAGGTTGTTGGCGATGAATTCAGCTTCGAACCACTCGGGGTGACCGAACTCAAGGGTGCAGGTCCGCACAAGACATATTTCCTTCGTGAGAAAATCGACGCGGATCAAAAATCATAATCGTTCGACGATAGACTTGAAGTCTATGTCAATGCTGTCAGCATTTGTTGGCGACGGTGTTTCGTAGTTGTTCGTCGTTGTCGTGTCGTTGCCGGTGATCACTGCAATGTTGAACGTTCCAAAATTTTTGTCGTCGGCCGCGTTGGTGTCGTCGTTGATATTATCATGTTCGATGATATCTTTTCCTGCATCCTGGATGCCACCTGCCAATGGAATGGCTGCGTCATCCATTTCGAGCATGTGGTCTGCTGTTGTAGCGATGTCTTGTTTCTCCACTTTGTCTGCTTCGATTGCGATGGTGACATCGATGATGATGTCATCGGCAATAACTTTGTCGGAAACGGCAGGCGCGACAACTGAAAGTTCGTTGTCTTGTCCATGGTTGGCTTCGTCGGTTGCGCTGCTGATGGCGTCTGCTGTTGTCGAGGGGTCACAATCGTAGAAATCCATGTCCGTATGAAGATCGTATTCGAAATCATACAACATGTCTTCATCGTAGTGTGGCGTATACGTGTGGTACTTCACTGCATCGTAACCTCCTTGGAAGCGGCGGGAAAGCGTTGAAAGGTCCGTCATTGTCATAAGCTATAAAAATCGCATTAATCTTGGGTCATCTTCGTAACTCTAGAATTATTTAGGAAGACAAGGTTACAGTGCAAAATTTTTAGTTCGGAGTGAAAAAGACAAGATGTAGGCGATACGAGAGACACCCAAACTCGCGGGTATTATGAATAATCATAATACGATATGGGCAATTGGAGGGTTCTTCTCTGCGGGTTCTCCCTCCCTGTTTGGTTCAGAT
>JBCCEP010000257.1:0-6303 GCA_039030215.1 Pseudomonadota bacterium | reverse complement strand
GGAAGAGAGAAGCAGGTTATTGCAGGAATTCGCTGGCGAAGATTACGCAAGCAGGAATCACTTCCAATCGATCAGGCAGAATTTTGCACTTGCCTGATAAAGACCTTGTTCTCGCAAAAATCGGGTGGCGCGCTGTCCTGTAAGGCTTCATCCAGCCATTTGGCACAGTTGTCCTTATCCTTGCAGCAGGCGCACCGGACCATGGCCTGTCTGAGATCACTCTCCAAGAGAAGAGCCGCGGATTCCTTCCCGACAACGCCCGTCTTGGCGAACATGCGGCTCATCAAATCAACATTCCTGGATATCGTCTTGAAAATTCCCATGCAGTCGTCTCCGCGCTAGATGAACAGCGGGATTATCGACGCAGAACCAAGCCGGCACATTGATCGGGATCAAACACCTGTCATTGTTTTGAATTCAACGGGAGTCGGAGGATTTCAGTTCTTCAAGCCGTGGCATGGAGATGATCGAATAACCGGAATCGACAAAATGGACCTCTCCAGTTACCCCTGAAGACAGGTCGCTGAGAAGATAGAGTGCGGAACCGCCGACTTCGTCGATTTCGACGGTTCTGGCCAAGGGTGCGTTACGCCGCTGATAGTTGAACATCAATCGTGCATCGGCAACGCCAGCACCGGCAAGGGTCCGTACCGGACCAGCCGAAATTGCGTTTACCCGAACTCCGTCCAGACCGAAATCACTTGCGAGATAGCGCACGCTGGCTTCCAGGGCGGCCTTGGCAACGCCCATGACGTTGTAGTTCGGCATAACCCGGGTCGAGCCGCCATAGGTAAGGGTCAGCATGGTGCCGCCATCCGGCATCATCGCAGCCGCACGTTTGGCGATCTCGGTAAACGAGAAGCAGGAAATGACCATCGTACGGGAAAAATTTTCCCGTGTTGTATCGGCATATCTTCCCTTCAGCTCTTCGCGATCGGAAAAAGCCACCGCGTGAACCAGAAAATCAATCTTTCCCCACTCAGAACGCAGGGTATCGAACACCGCATCTACCGTCTCGATATCCTCGACATCGCAGGGAAGAACGAGGTTTGACCCGAGACTTTCCGCAAGCGGCTGTACACGCTTGCCGAATGCCTCTCCCTGGTAGGTGAAGGCAATCTCAGCGCCCTCCGATGCAATCTTTTTGGCAATACCCCATGCAATGGAGTGGTCATTTGCGACGCCCATGACAAGTCCGCGCTTGCCTGCCATCAATCCAGTCATTATCCGGTCTCCAGGTCAGGCGTTGTAGCGCTGAAATGCAAGGGTTGCATTTGTACCGCCAAACCCGAATGAGTTCGAAATTACGGTATCGATCTTCGCGTTGTCCACACGCTCGCGCACGATGTTCATATCGGCAAAATCAGGATCCATATCGTCAATATGCGCGCTTGCGGCGATAAACCCGTTATTGATCATCAAAAGGGAATAAATTGATTCCTGCACGCCGGTGGCTCCTAGCGAGTGGCCGGTCAACGATTTGGTCGCGGAAATCGGCGGACTATTGTCTCCAAAGACCTCCCGTATCGCCTCAATCTCCCTGAGATCACCTACAGGAGTGGAGGTCGCATGCGGGTTAAGATAGTCAATCGGGTCATTGACGGTCGCCAGTGCCATCCGCATGCAACGGGCCGCACCCTCACCAGATGGTGCTACCATGTCGTAACCATCCGAGGTCGCGCCATATCCGATAATCTCGCCAAATATCCGGGCGCCTCTGGCCTTTGCATGTTCCAGTTCCTCTAGCACCAGGACCCCGGCACCACCGGCGATCACAAATCCGTCCCTATTGGCGTCATAGGCCCTTGAAGCACGGTCCGGCGTATCATTGAATTTGGAGGACATCGCGCCCATTGCGTCGAACAGGTTGGACATTGTCCAATCAAGATCCTCCGATCCGCCGGCGAAGATTACATCCTGCTTACCCATGGCAATGGTCTCATAGGCATTGCCGATACAATGGTTTGATGTGGCACAGGCCGAAGAAATTGAGTAGTTGACGCCCTTGATTTCAAACTGGGTCGCCAGAACGGCTGAAGCGGTGGAGCTCATCGCCTTGGGAACTGCTGTGGGGCCGATCCGTTTCGGGCCTTTTTCCTGCGTGATTACGCCCGCATCGAAAATGGTACGGGTCGATGGACCACCGGAACCCATGATGATGCCGGTGGAAGGATTGATGATGTCATCGCTTTCCAGGCCGGAATCGGCAATTGCCTGCTGCATCGCGATGTAGTTCCAGGCCGTCCCCTTGGACATGAAACGGACTGTGCGCCGATCAAGCACTTCAAACGGATCGAGATCGGGTGCGCCATGAACCTGGCAGCGAAAACCATAGTTTTCATAGTCTTCCGCCGTGGAAATCCCGGACTTGCCCTCGCGCAGCGAAGCAAGGACTTCCTGTGTATTGTTGCCGATTGACGAGACAATACCCATTCCTGTCACGACGACACGTCTCATGGCACAATTCCTTTCAATCTCGCGCTGGTTTATGCCCTACCCGCAGCGCTCCATCTGTTATGTGGTCCAATACCATGGAGCCAACATTCAACAAACCCGCAATTAAGTTGAAATTCCGGCACCTGTCCAATTCCTGGTCTCTGAAAACCGCCTTGGCAGTCATTTCGAAACGAAAATCAATCGTCCTTGAACAGTCCGACCTTCAGGTCCTTGGCGGTGTATATGGTTTCTCCATCGGCCTTTACCCAGCCGTCGCCAATTCCCAGAACCAGCCGCCCGCGCATTACGCGTCGAAAATCGACACCATATTCCACCATCCGATTGTCCGGGGTGACCATGCCTGAAAAACGTACCTCACCGGTGGCGATTGCCCTGCCCTTTCCCGGTTCTCCCAACCAGCCCAGGTAAAATCCCGTCAATTGCCACAATGCGTCGAGCCCAAGGCAGCCCGGCATCACCGGATCTCCCTGAAAGTGGCAGGGAAAAAACCACAGATCATCGGTAATATCGAATTCCGCGCGTATATGGCCCTTGCCGTGTTCGCCGGCATCCTCCGACAATTCGGTGATGCGGTGAAACATCAACATAGGCGGCAGCGGAAGCTGCGCATTGCCCGGCCCAAACATTTCTCCCCGCCCGCAAGTCAGGAGTTCCTCATAGCCGAAGCTTGTTTTTCTATCCGCCATTCAATATCCGTGTATTCGTGCATTCGTTCTGAAACCCGCTTTTGCGGGCAAGTTGTCTTGTGCGCTCGGTCTTAGCACAGCCGTACAGCCAATCCCATATAAGGAACCAGGAGATCAACTGCTAATTTTTAATTATGTCCGCGGCAATTAGGTCTATTGATGCCTTGCTTTGCGATCCTTATAATAGGGATATCGTGGTAAATCTGTTCGTGGTGGACGAATAACCAAGGAAACCGACGTGCACAGCTCGCGAAATGTAACAGCGCTATTGAATCAAGCGAATCTGCGGCCGACCCGGCAGCGATTGGCGCTTGCCGAATTATTGTTTGCAAAAGGCGATCGTCACGTCACTGCCGAGGCGCTTTATGATGAGGCACGCGCGGCCGGAATAGGCGTATCGCTGGCAACGATCTATAATACGCTGCACCAATTCAGCAGCGCCGGGTTGTTGCGTTCGATTTCGGTCGATACATCAAAAACCTATTTCGACACCAATACCGGAAACCATCACCACTTTTTCCTTGAAGATGGTGATGAAGTTATCGATATGCCGCAGGGAAGCATCGAAATTTCCAATCTGCCCAAACCACCAGACGGCATGGAGATCAGCCAGGTTGACGTGATTGTGCGCGTCAGATCCAAGAAAACGTAGGTTCTACGCTGGCCTGCTGTCAGTGCGGCAACTATTCTCTTAATTGAAGAACGTAGGCTCGGATTAATCGGGCAGATCAGAAGTTTTCGCCAGGATAGACACCCCAAAGCAATTTTTGATCGACAAAGCCTGCCACGCCTTCCGCGCTCAGCTTGCACCACCCATCGGCACATTCGTCCACTGCAACGACCACACCCGGTTCCAGCCGTGCTGAAAGTGGTGCAGAATTATCGGGATCACGGCGCATGGAGACAAGTTTCTTGTTCCCGCTCCAGGGTGCCACAATCGCGGTGCGCTGTCCCGACAACAGGGAGTGCAGGACCCAGCCCTCATTTCCTTCCGGATCACGGACTTTGCGCCAATTGTCATATTCCTGGATTATTTCCATCGGCAAACCGCGTTTCACATATAGCCATTGTACCTGATAGGCCTGGCCCGGGCCGATCCGCATGTTTACACGCTCCGACTTCAGTGAAACATAACGCGGCAATGGCAATCCGCTGGGTCCGGTGGTCAAGGCGAATGCCGGCGTGCACAAAACAGCACCTGCGACGGCGAGGCTTGTGGTGATCAGGCCAAGCTTTCGAGCTTGCAAACGGCAGGCGTTCAGCAGGCTTTGCATCATTGGGGTGGGTTGGTATTTCATTTGCAGTCTGTATCCTAAATCCTGAACTTCCTGACCGGAACTGTGCAACTTCGCTTTTTCTTGTCTTCCGGGTCTGCTACACAGTGTTGAAAGTATAAAAATGCCCAAAGCTGGTTAAAGCTCCGTCAACAGAATCGGGCAAATCAGCAAAATTTGGATCCGGAGGAACATGTCCCGAAAAAAACCGCTGGTCGTTGTCACGAGAAAGCTGCCCGAAGCGGTTGAAACCCGCATGCGGGAACTGTTTGATACCAAGCTCAATGTCGACGACAAACCAATGTCTCATGCAAAGCTTGTGGAAGCGGTCAGGAATGCAGATGTTCTGGTGCCCACGGTCACCGACCGTATCGATGAAAGCCTGATCAGCCAGGCTGGCGAAAACATGAAATTGATCGCCAATTTCGGCAATGGCGTGGACAATATTGATGTTGCAGCAGCTTCCCGCAAGGGTATTGCCGTTACCAATACACCCAATGTTCTGACCGAAGACACCGCAGACATGACCCTGGGTCTGATGATTGCCGTTTCCCGGCGGTTGACCGAAGGTTTTGAAACCATCGAGGCTGGTGACTGGAAGGGCTGGTCGCCGACCTGGATGCTGGGGCGCCGGATATGGGGCAAGCGGCTTGGTATTGTCGGCATGGGCCGAATCGGCACCGCGGTTGCGCGACGGGCAAAGGCATTTGGTCTTTCGATCCACTATCACAACCGCAATCGGGTCGATCTTGAAACCGAGGAGCAGCTTGAAGCAACCTATTGGGACAGCCTCGACCAAATGCTTGCGCGCATGGACGTTGTGTCGGTCAATTGTCCCTATACGCCGGCCACTTTTCATCTTATTTCAGCCCGGCGCATCGCGCTGATGCAGCCCAAATGC
The DNA here is from genome assembly GCA_039030215.1 of Pseudomonadota bacterium. Lineage (GTDB taxonomy): Bacteria > Pseudomonadota > Alphaproteobacteria > Rhizobiales > Rhizobiaceae > BOKV01. The sequence continues at coordinate 985 of JBCCEP010000257.1, read as the reverse complement.
ATTATCGTCAATACTGCGCGAGGCCAGATCATCGATGAAGATTCGCTGATCGCAGCATTGAAGGCCGATCGGCTTGCCGGTGCAGGGCTGGATGTGTTTGAACATGAGCCAGCTGTCAATCCCGAGATGATGGAACTCGCCGAAGTCGGCAAGGCGGTTATCCTGCCGCATATGGGCTCTGCCACGATCGAGGGACGGCTCGAGATGGGCGATCGGGTGATCATCAATATCAGAACGCTGTTTGACGGACATCGGCCGCCTGACAGGGTATTGCCCACCGATAATTAGGCTGGGAACCATCAAATTCCCGCGGCTGCGAGAATTTCTGCTCTCAACTCTGATATTCCCTGTGCCTTTTCCGATGAAGTCGCGATAACTTGCGGATAGGCAGCGGCGCGATTTGAGATGGCAAGTTCGGTCTCTGCCAGCAGTTTCTCAAGCGCCGGCGGTTTCATCTTGTCTGACTTGGTCAGGACAATCTGGTAAGAGACGGCAGCCTTGTCCAACAGGTCGAGCACTTCGATATCGTTGTTCTTGAGCCCATGGCGAGCGTCAATCAGGACATAAACGCGTTTCAGGGTCGAGCGTCCGCGCAAATAATCGAATACCAGTCTTGTCCAGGCATCGACCTGCGATTTTGGCGCCTTGGCAAATCCATAGCCGGGCATATCAACAATCGCCAAAGGTGGGAGACTTTCCGGTTCGCCCGAATATTCCTGCGGCACGAAAAAGTTCAATTCCTGGGTCCGCCCGGGTGTGTTTGAGGTTCTCGCCAGAGCCTTCTGAGTTGTCAACGCATTGATAAGTGATGATTTTCCGACATTTGAACGTCCTGCAAAGGCGATTTCAGCGGGACCTTCAGACGGCAGGAATTTTGCAGATGGTGCGCCAAGCAGAAACGCCCAGGGTCTGGCAAAGAATATCCTGCCCTTTTCCAGAGCGGCATGCCGCGCCCGTTCGTCTGGCGTCATTCGGCCGGATCGGG
>JBCCEP010000256.1:0-6329 GCA_039030215.1 Pseudomonadota bacterium | reverse complement strand
GTCGAGGTGATCGTTGGCGATATTGAAGATGAACATGATGATGACGAACAACCGTTGATCGAGGAAATATCCGAAGGTGTGTTTGTCATCGATGCCAAGTCTGAACTGGAAAACGTGGCGGAAGTCGTGGGCAATGATTTCCAGGTGGGCGAACATTCCGAAGATGTCGACACGATTGGCGGTTTGATTTTCGCCCTGATCGGAAGAGTGCCCATTCGCGGCGAGGTTATCGAGGCTCTGGGCTTCGAATTCAGCGTGATTGATGCGGACCCTCGACGGATCAAGCGGGTCCAGGTGGCTCGCTCAAAGCGGAAACGCCCAAGACGTCCAAACGAACAGACCGTCGAAACAGATACCAAGAACGCTTGACCCACGCTCGGTAGGGTTTATCGCTAATCCTGATCGAAACAGGGTGATTCGCATTGGGTATCAGCGCAGTCTGCGAGCGATTTGCAGGTCATCTAATCTTGAGCTGGGGATGGCGCAGGAGTGGTTACGCATTCCTGGCTGGCGCTTTTTCGGCGCTTTCAATGCCGCCTTTCGATTTCTTCGTGATCATGTTCGTTACCATCCCGGTGCTGGTCTGGCTCCTGGATGCAACTGCCGCCGACCCGGGTAACTCGATTTTCGGCAAGGCCTGGCAAGCATTCAAGGTCGGCTGGAGTTTCGGATTTGGCTACTTTCTCGCCGGGCTTTGGTGGATCGGAAGCGCTTTTCTGGTCGAAGCCGAGCAATTTGCATGGATGTTGCCTTTTGCAGTGATCCTGCTACCGGCGGGGCTAGCCATATTCTACGGGCTGGGGACTGTTCTCGCCCGATTCTTGTGGACACAGGACTGGCGGCGTCTGCTTATTCTTGGTGCCAGTATCGGGCTGGCAGAGTATTTGCGCGGAACCATATTGACCGGATTTCCCTGGAATACGATTGGCTATGCCGCGTTGACCACCCCAATCCTGATGCAGAAGGCTTCAATCCTGGGAATTTACGGTGTGACAGTCGTTTCCATCCCAATATTTGCGCTGCCTTCGCTCATCATTGCGCGCGCGCCGGGCTCCCGGAAAGGTGCCTTATTGGCATTCTGTGCAGGTTTGGTCCTGATTGGGGCTGACGCCGCATATGGTTGGTATCGCATAAAAAACAGTCCACAGGAGATGGTTGCCGATGTTCGGTTGCGTATAGTTCAGCCAGCGATCGATCAGGCTGAAAAATGGGTCACGGCGGTTGAAGAACGCAATTTCAATCTGCTTCTGGACCTGTCCCGGGGAGACGATCAACAGGAATTGCCGGGTCTGTCGGAAGTAAATCTACTAATCTGGCCGGAATCTACATTCCCATTCATTCTGACCGAGCGGGCTGATGCGCTGACTGCATTGGGTGAATTGCTGCCTCCAGATACAATTTTGGTAGCCGGGGCCATACGCACCGAGCCGCCCGCCCCAGGACAAACAAGGCAGCGGGTTTTCAATTCGATCTATACGATCAACGACCAAGGCGAAATTACCGGTGCAGCCGATAAGATACACCTTGTCCCGTTTGGCGAATATCTGCCGTTTCAGGAATTGGCTGAATCCATGGGAATCCAGCAATTGACGCATCTTCAAGGAGGGTTTGAAGCCGGTCGCAGCAGAATGCAGCTTGATGGTAAAGCGGCTGGCGGGTTCCTTCCCCTCATTTGCTACGAGATCATATTTCCCGGTCAGATCAGGGATGAGGATCACGATCCCGGGTGGTTATTGAACCTGACCAATGATGCCTGGTTCGGAAATACTCCTGGCCCATATCAACATTGGCGACAGGCAGTTGTGCGGGGTGTTGAGGAAGGTCTGCCAGTCGTGCGGGCTGCAAATAACGGGATCAGTTCGGTCAGTGACGCCTATGGCCGGGTTTTGGCCATTGCTCCGCTTGGCGAGAGGATGGTCATTGATTCGCAGTTGCCCGGCAAAAGCCCTGTTACGATATATTCCAAAACGGGAAATTTACTATTTTGGCTATTGGTAGCCGTGTTCATTGCAACCAGACCGTTTAGACGAACCTGATCCTGCACCATACCGGCATTGAACTTTGCGCGTAACAGACGCATTATGCGGCAGCCGTGCCGTTTTCAATTTGAAATTCAGCCGGCATCAAGCAGACCAAGAATTCAAGTTGATATTCTTGTCAGGAGAAAAGAGGGGAATGGCGACCGGCCGTGCCCGGAATTAGAAAATGGCGGTGTCAAACTGCAAGAGAAACCCACCTGCCGCTCGCGGCAAATAATCGAGCAATATAATGACTGAACAAAAAAAAGGGCCAAACCCTATTGATATACATGTTGGCAGCAGGGTGCGACTACGCCGAACCATGCTGGGCATGAGCCAGGAAAAGCTTGGTGAGAGTCTTGGGATAACTTTCCAGCAAATCCAGAAATATGAAAAGGGGGCAAACCGCGTAGGTGCGAGCAGGCTACAGGAAATCGCACATGTCCTGAACACACCGGTGTCATTTTTCTTCGAAGATGCACCATCGACCGGAAAGACTGCCGGGGCTGGATTTTCCGAAACCGAATCGACGAACTATGTGGTTGATTTCCTCTCGAGTACCGAAGGTCTTCAACTCAACAGGGCGTTTGTGAAAATCAAGGATCCCAAAGTCCGTCGCAAGATTGTCGAGATGGTTCGAGCCCTATCCGGCGAAGATGAGTGAATAATCACAGATCAGGGGTTGGATTGACGTTCAACCTCTTGACCTGACCTGCCCTAGCTGTAAAACACGCGAAATTTTCACGAACAGCTCAGGCAGGCGAAGGCGTGCCATTGCGCAATGGAGAACCTATGGTACGCGAAGACTATCTATTTACGAGCGAGTCCGTTTCTGAAGGACATCCAGACAAGGTCTGCGATCGTGTTTCGGATGAAATCGTGGATCTGATTTATCGCGAAGCCCGCAAGAACGGCGCCGATCCGTGGTCGGTGCGCGTGGCGTGTGAAACATTGGCGACAACCAATCGTGTCGTAATTGCCGGTGAGGTGCGCCTTCCGCCCTCGCTGATCAAGAAAGACAAGAAAGGCAATGACGTCATCAATGCCGGGCGGTTCCGCTCAGCTGCACGCAGGGCAATTCGTGCAATCGGCTACGAACAGGATGGATTTCACTGGAAGAATGCCAAGATTGATGTGCTTTTGCATTCACAATCGGCTGATATTGCCCAGGGCGTCGACAATGCCGCAGACCGGCAGGGCGAAGAAGGTGCCGGTGATCAGGGAATAATGTTCGGCTATGCCTGCAATGAGACACCCGATCTCATGCCGGCACCGATCTATTATGCCCACAAGATTCTGGAATTGCTCGCAGAGGCCCGCCATTCAGGCGAAGGTGATGCCGCGAAGCTTGGTCCGGACGCAAAAAGCCAGGTCACCATTCGTTATGTCGATGGCAAGCCGGCCGAGGTTACGCAGATCGTCCTTTCAACCCAGCATCTCGATGAGAGCTGGGATTCAAACAAGGTGCGCTCAGTCGTCGAACCTTACATCCGGACCGCACTCGGCGATCTCAAGATTGCCGATGACTGCAACTGGTACATCAATCCAACCGGCAAATTTGTGGTAGGCGGGCCGGATGGTGATGCCGGCCTGACCGGGCGCAAGATTATTGTCGACACCTATGGCGGAGCAGCCCCCCATGGCGGTGGCGCGTTTTCCGGCAAGGACACGACCAAGGTGGACCGGTCAGCAGCCTATGCATCGCGCTATCTGGCAAAGAATATTGTTGCGGCGAAACTCGCTGACCGGTGCTCAATCCAGCTGTCCTATGCGATCGGGGTCGCGCAACCGCTTTCCGTATACGTAAATACCTACGGCACCGGCAAAGTGGATGATGCCAAGCTTGAAGTGGCAATTCGCGAGATCATGGATCTGTCTCCGACGGGCATCAGGCGCCACCTCGACTTGAACAAGCCGATCTACGCCAAGACGTCCGCCTATGGACATTTCGGACGCAAACCCGGACGCGACGGTTCATTTTCCTGGGAAAAAACTGATTTGGTCAAAGATCTAAAGAATGCGGTCAAACAGCTCTCGTAAGGTCTGCTGAGACTGGATCGAAGTCGTGAACTTTGATGGGTGGCAAAAGAGGTAAAAGCGAGAGTGCCGGAACCGGCAAACGCCTTGAGGGAACTCTATTCGGGCGGCGTAAATCACGACCGTTGCGGAAACTTCAGGCTGAAATCCACGCCCGCCTGCTGCCAGAGCTGGTAATCGATATTGGGAAGGCCGCACCTGGTGAGCTTGGGGCGTTGTTCCCAGGCTTGAAGAAAGATTTCTGCCTGGAAATCGGATTTGGCGGCGGCGAGCATCTGGCCGAACGGGCAATTTCCAATCCGGAAACCGGTTTTATCGGCTGTGAGCCCTTTATCAACGGCATGGCAAAACTGCTGGCAAAAATAGATGCTGAGGCAATCTCCAATATTCGGGTATTCGACAGAGATGCAGGTCTGTTGCTTTCCTGGTTGCCTGAACAGTCGCTGGCACAGGTGGATCTGCTTTATCCGGACCCCTGGCCAAAGAAAAGACATCTCAAACGCCGGTTTGTTAACAAGGAGAATTTGGAACAGATGCACCGTGTCCTGCTGAAGGGTGGCGAGTTCCGTTTCGCGTCCGACATTGAGGATTATGTGCAATGGACATTGGACAATGTCGCTTCGCACGGTGGTTTTGTTTGGGAAACAGACCTGACCAGCAAGAAAGATATCCCCTGGGAAGGGTGGTATTCGACCCGCTACGAAACGAAAGCGATCCGGGAGGGGCGCAAACCGGCATATCTTGTATTTCGGCGGAAATGACTTGTTCAAGACGGTTTTGCTTGTGTTTCATTGAAATTTTCACTATATGAGGCACAAATTCTCCGATGCTTTCGCGAGAGTGGGCCTCCCGGACCCGCTCTTTTTTATTGGCCGGACCAATGGACATGCTTGAAACAGGCAATGAAGAACGATTTCTGACCGAAACCGGTCTGGAAGCGCGTGTCGCAAATATTGTCGAAGCAGCAATCGAGGATCTCGGATATCGGCTGGTGCGCGTCAAGCTGACGGCAATGAACGGGCAGACGCTGCAAATAATGGCCGAACGGCCTGACGGCCAGATGAGCGTCGAGGATTGCGAAAACGTATCCATGGCGGTATCGCCGGTTCTTGATATCGAGGACCCGATACAGGCAGCCTATCACCTGGAAGTTTCCTCACCAGGGATCGACCGCCCGTTGGTCCGCAGAAGCGATTTCGAACGCTGGCTTGGGCATGTTGCCAAACTGGAAACCCGCGTGATGATCAATGGCCGCAAACGGTATAAAGGGACGATCACAAAGGTTGACGAGGAAAATGTTACTTTCCTACGGGAACAAGTGTCGGATGACGAAGACGAAAATTTTACGCTTCCGTTCAGCGAGATTTCGGAGGCAAAACTTGTGCTGAGCGATGATCTCATCCGTGAATCATTGCGGAGGGACAAGGCACTCAGGGCAGCCAATAAGCTTGAAGAAGGTGAGGCAGCCGCAAATGACAACAGGACATAACGGATATTGATCGCGGCAGGCTGAAAATCCGCGAAAAGTTCAGGAGACAGACAAATGGCAGTCAGTGCAAACCGGCTTGAATTGCTACAGATCGCTGATGCGGTGGCACGGGAGAAGGCTATCGACAGGCAGATCGTGATTCAGGCAATGGCCGACGCTATTCAAAAGGCGGCCCGGTCACGCTACGGGCTGGAAACCAATATCCGTGCTGATATCGATCCCAAGACCGGCGAGATATCGCTGCAGCGCATTCTCGAAGTTGTCGAACACGTCGAAGATTATTCGACCCAGATTGCTCTGGAACTTGCCCGCGACAAGGAGCCAGACATCCAGATCGGAGATTCGGTGAGCGAACAATTGCCGCCGATGGATTTTGGCCGGATTGCCGCACAATCGGCAAAACAGGTGATTGTCCAGAAGGTCCGTGAAGCAGAACGCGACCGGCAGTATGACGAATTCAAGGATCGTATTGGCGAAATCGTCAATGGTACGGTCAAAAGGGTCGAGTACGGCAATGTCATCGTTGATCTTGGCCGGGCAGAAGCGATTATCCGCAGGGATGAGACGATCCCGCGCGAAAATTTCCGGTATGGGGATCGTGTCCGGGCCTATATTCACGATGTCCGGCGTGAGCAGCGCGGGCCGCAAATCTTCCTGTCGCGGACCCATCCCGAATTCATGTCGAAACTGTTCACCATGGAAGTGCCCGAGATTTATGATGGCGTCATCCAGATCAAATCAGTTGCCAGGGATGCGGGTTCGCGCGCGAAAATTGCCGTGATCTC